>NZ_BAAGZI010000363.1:0-5906 GCF_054778695.1 Actinocorallia lasiicapitis | reverse complement strand
GGGTCCGCGATGGTCCTGGCGACCCCCGCGGTGCTGCTGGAGGCCGGTCCCGGCTGGTTCCAGCGGGTGACCGAGCCGGCGACGCGCACCGAGCCGGCGTCCGGCCTGTCCGACGTCGGGCTCGACCCGCGGCGCTGGCCGGCCTGGTGGTGGGGGACCCTCGTGGGCCTCGGGATGATCGTCGCGGGTCTGGGTGCCGCGGCCGTCACCCTCGGACCGGTCCTGCTCTGGTACGACCGGGCCTTCCTCGACCTGGACGTGGCCGGGCTCCATGGCGTCAACCACCATCTCGTGCACTTCCTGCAGCACGACCGGATCACCATGGCCGGGACGATGGTCGCGATCGGCGCCCTGTACATCGGGCTGGCCGTCGGGGGGATCCGGCGCGGCTGGCCGTGGGCGCGGAACGCCTATCTCGCGTCCGGGCTGATCGGCTTTCCGAGCCTGTTCTACTTCCTGGGCATCGGGTTCGTCGAACCGCTGCACACGGCCGTCGCCGTCGCGCTGTTCCCGATGTTCGTGCTGGCCGTCCGCCGCGTCCCGGACGGCCCCCGCTGGACGATCATGCCCGAGGGCCCGGAGCGGCAGCGGCGCCGTGCGCTCATCGGCCAGCTCCTGATGATCGTCACCGGTTTCGGCCTGTTCGTCGGCGGCGCGGTCATCTCGGTGGTGGGCCTCACCCGCGTCTTCGTCCCCAGCGACCTGGTCTTCCTCGGCACCACCGCCGCCGACCTCCGGTCCGCGAACCCGCACCTCATCCCCTTCATCGCCCACGACCGCGCGGGCTGGGGCGGCGCCCTCATGTCCGCCGCCATCGCCATCATGGCCCTGTCGGCGTGGGGCTGGCGCCGAGGCGACTCCTGGGTCTGGTGGTCCCTGGCCGCCTCCGCGGCCGCCGGCTTCCTCCCCCCTCTCCTCGCCCACACCCACATCGGCTACACCGACCTCCCCCACCTGGCCCCCGTCTACCTGGGCCTCCTCCTCACCGCCCTCGCCCTCCTCCTCTCCCACCCCTACCTCTGCGCCCCTTCCCGCCCGACCCGCCGTGACACGCCCCCAGAGCTCATGGTCACCTGATCAGGTCGCGGAGCGCGGGAGCGAGACGTCGCCGCTCCCTACCGTTGTCAAGGCAGTCAGCGCCGTTGAGATAGAGACTGGACAGACGGCCCTTCGCGTCACGGACGTGGAAGATCACAAAGCCCCACTTCTCCTCATCGCACCGCTCGGCGTCGGCCGTCGCGGCGGCCAGCTCCCCGCCGCCGACCGGCACGGAACGGTCGAGCCCGGCGCTGATCCCACCTTTCTCGGCATAGACACAGGCCGTCACGGAAACGATCCGATCGGGCAGAAACCCCGACCCCGCATGAGTGACCAGGGGCATCTCATCATCGATGACGGCGCAACCGCGAGCATCGACGACGATCTCGCCGCGGTGGGGAGTGAAGCTGTCGAGAACCCGCTCGACATCGGCCCGCCGATCAGCCCGCACCTCGATCAGCAGTTCGTCCTGCCTCCACCAGTAGCCGCCGTACCGCCCGTCCTTGAGCCGTGTGACGGCCCGCAGCACGTTCCGATCCCCTCTGACCGGCCGTCCGTCCTTGATCCCGGGCGCGGTGGGTTCGACGTGGACGCTCTCGTCGTCCCGGAACACGATGTACTCCCCGCTCAGCGGTCCGCAGCCCGTGGCCCGCACGCCCGCGAACTCGGAGAACCCCTCAGGCGGCGTGTCCCATCCGTCACAGAACGGCTCGTCGTCCCGTTCCCAGGCGGACGGCACGAGCACCAGCCCCTCCCCGAACGTCTCCCAACGCCACCCACCCGGCGCCTCCCCGACAGGCGCCGCGACGAGCCTTTCGGCGTACTCACCCGGAATCCCGTTCGAGGTGTCGACCTCCTCCTCGAACATCGGCCCGCTCATGACCGCACTGAACATGGTCGAGGTGAGGAGGAGCACCCAAGCAACGCTGCCGACGAACACGAGACCGACAGCCGTACGCATCTTCATCCCCGAAGCGTCGCAGCCCACCACCCCCCGCGCCGTCCACCTCCAGACGGATCCCCTGACCGGGGTTCAGGGCGGAGCCCTGAAGGAAAGGATGAGCCAGAGCGGAGCGAGGCCCAAGCAACTCATGGCTGGGGGCTCCGGGGGTCATCCCCCGGGAAACGCAACGGCCCCGCGGGAAGGGCCGTAAGGCCCGACCAGGCGAGGCCGGCTCGAGCGGATGACGGGAATCGAACCCGCGTAGCTAGTTTGGAAGACTAGGGCTCTACCATTGAGCTACATCCGCGTGGGGTGAACCGGTCGTAGCTTACAGGGCTCGGGGGGCGAGCGCGAAACGGGTTACGGTGACCGTGGGTGAGCGGGGTTTACAGGGTTGCGGAAAGTGTCAAAACGGGCGGCGGTTCTGTGCCGTGCGGGGGGTAGGACGCGGTGGGGTGCGGGGCGTTAGATCCTCTGCATGAACAAGCGGTGGGTTGGCGTGGTGGTCGCGGTGCTGCTCCTTGTCGTCGGCGGGGCGTCGGCGGCGCGGGCGGAGGCGGGGACGGTTCGCACCGGTTCCCTGACGTTCGGGGGCTGGGAGCGGAACTACCGGGTGCATGTGCCGGACAAGGCCGGTCCGCGGGCGCGGTTGGTGGTGGCGTTGCACGGGGGAGTCAGCGACGGGGAGTCGCTGCGCAGGGAGAGCGGCCTCGACGCCGTCGCCGACCGGGAGGGGTTCGTCGTCGCCTACCCCGACGGGGTGATGGGGACGTGGAACGCCGGGACGTGCTGCGCGTTCGCCAAATGGTTCGGCATCGACGACGTCGGGTTCATCGACGCGCTCACCGACCGGCTCGCCGCTCAGGGCCTGGTCGACGGGCGGCGGATCTCGTTGGCGGGCTTCTCCAACGGCGGGGCGATGGCCTACCGGTACGCGTGCGAGCGGCCCCGGCGGGTGGCGGCCGTCGCCGTCGCCTCCGGTGCGTTGGGGGTGGGGTGCAAGCCCGAAGGCGGCATCTCGGTGCTGGCGTTCCACGGGACGAACGACTTCGCGGTGCCCTACCACGGCGGCGGAAATCAGGATTCGGACACCAAGCTGCCGTTCCCGCCCGTCCAGTGGCTGATGGACTTCTGGCGGTGGATCGACGGGGTGCCGGCGTTCGGCCAGGCCGTCGACCGCGGGTCCTGGACGTGGTGCCGGAGCGCGGGGGACCCGGTGCGGATCGAGTTCTGCACGGTGATCGGCGGCGGGCACCAGTGGCCCGCGGTGGCGGGGGAGCGGCTCGCGGAGTTCTTCCGCACACACCGCTGATCAGGCGTCGAGCGGCGCGGCGGTCCGGGTGGGTTCCAGACGGCCGCGCAGCGTGACCTCGCCGGTGATCTTCCAGCGGTCGGCTTCGGCGGGGTCGGCGGCGTCCAGGACGGTCCCCGAGGCGAGGACCAGCCCCGGGCTCGACTTGGCCAGATCGGTGAGCCGGGCCGCCTCGTTGACCGGATCGCCGATCACGGTGTACTCGAACCGGTTCATGGCGCCGATGTGCCCGGCGACCGCCTCGCCCGTGGAAACACCCACGGCCGCGCTGACCTCGGGCACCTCGGCGGCCAGCCGGGCGGCCAGGACGCGGGCGGCGGCGAGGGTCCGTCCCGGCCCGTTCTCGAGGGCGAGCGGCGCACCGAAGATCGCCAGCGCCGCGTCGCCCTCGAACTTGTTGATCCAGCCGCCGTGCTCCTCGATCACTTCGACGACGACCGCGAAGAACGCGTTGAGCAGCGTCACGACCTCGATCGGCGGACGGGTCGCCGCCAGCCGCGTCGAACCGATCAGGTCCACGAAGATCACCGACACCTGCCGGAGCTCCCCGCCGAGCTGGACGCCCTGCTCCAGCGCGAGCCGCGCGACGTCCTCGCCGACCTGCCGGCCGAACAGGTCCTGGAGCAGTTCCCGTTCCCGCAGCCCGGCGACCATGTGGTTGAACCCGGCCTGGAGCTGGCCGATCTCGCTGCCGTCGTAGACGGGCACCTCGGCACGGAGATCGTTCCGCTCGACCAGGGTGATCGCCTGCCGGACCGAGTCGATGGGGTCGGCGACGGCCCGCGCCGCCAGATAGGTGACGGCCAGCCCCACCAGGAGCGCCGTCCCGCCCAACGCGAGGCTCACCCACGCCATCCGGGTGGCGGAGATGTTCTCCGTCGCGAGCGCCGCCGCCCCGACCAGCATCAGCCCGAGCACGGGGATGGCCGTCCCGAGCATCCACGCCAGCACCGACCGCGCCACCACACCGGGGACACCGGAGTTCTTCGGCACCTCGGTGCTCAGCGCGCGCGTCACCGCGGTCCTGAACAGCCGTTCGGTCAGCAGGTAGATGATCGTGCAGGTGGTGACGGCGCCGAGCAGGCACGTCAGCCCGACCTTCAGCGCCAGCAGCGGCGAGAACGTCAGATCGATCAGGGTCCATCCGACGCTCGCCACCCCCCACAGCAGGACGTGGACGCGCATCATCCGGAGCGGCGCGCGCAGCACCAGCCGCTGCTCGTCCTCGTCGAGGGGCCGGGCGGTGAGGAACAGCCGCCGGATCGGCCGGAACGACCGCAGCCCGACGATCACCCCGACGGCGATCGCCCCGGTCAGATAGGCCAGCAGCAGCGCGATGTTGAACATGCGGACCTCGTCGGCCCGCGGCATGTCGGACGGATCGGGCAGCACCGCGACCGCCAGCACCAGCACGACCAGCGCGCCGACGATGTTGGCGAGGACCACGGCAGTCAGCACCAGCCGTCTGGTCCACCGCTCGATCGTCTCCCGCGAGGCGACGGCCGGGCCATCAAGAACACGCCGGACCAACCACCCGAACTCTCCCATGCCCGCGACCCTACTGACGTCCCCTCCACCTCCCAAGTCCCGGGTCCGGTGGCGGCTCGATATGATTCGCACCCTTTGGGTTAAGGGCCGCTTATCGTGGGCTCCGTATGGTTAAGGTGCTGTGACGTGGCGGAGGCGGGCGAACGGGTCAACGGGCGTTACCGGCTGGTCGAGCAGGTCGGGGCCGGCGGCATGGGACGCGTTTGGCGTGCCGTCGACGAGCTCCTCGACCGGCAGGTCGCCGTCAAGGAACTGCTGCTCGGCGGGGACCTGTGGGAGGAGTCACAGCAGGTCCTGGTCCAGCGGGCGCTGCGCGAGGCACGATCGGCGGCACGGCTCAACCACCCCGCGATCATCACGGTCCACGATGTGACCGAGCACCAGGGCGTCCCGATGATCGTGATGGAGCTGGTCAAGGGGGTGTCGCTTGCCCAGGCCGTCGACGCGGCGGGGCGGCTGTCGCCGTCACGGACCGCGGAGATCGGGCTGGCGGTCGCCCAGGCGCTGAACGTCGCGCACGAGGCGGGCATCCTGCACCGCGACCTCAAACCGGCCAACGTGATGCTGGACGGCCGGCGCGTCATCCTCACCGATTTCGGCATCGCCCGGCTGTCGGGGGACCCCGAACTCACCCAGACCGGCGCCCTGCTGGGCACACCCGCCTACATGTCGCCCGAGCAGGCGCGGCGCGAGGATCTCGGCCCCGCGGCCGACCTGTGGTCGCTCGGCGCGACCCTCTACACGGCCGTCGAGGGGCGTCCGTCGTTCGCCGGCGGCGGGTTCACCGCCACCCTCGCCCGCGTGCTGGAAGCACGGTTCGACGCCCCCGAGCACGCCGGTCCGCTGACGCCGCTGCTCCTCGCGCTGCTCCAGGTGGATCCCGCGCTGCGCCCCACCACCGCCGAGGTCATCGCGACGCTCTCCGGCATCGCCGTGGAACGTCGCAGCTCCGTGCCGTCGCCCACCGTCGTCGAACAGACCGAGCCGCGCACTCAGCTCGAGATCCCCGAGCCGGCGCCGGCGCCGGCGCCGCGTCGGCCCGGCCGCAGGGCCGTCCTGCTGGGC
>NZ_BAAGZI010000362.1:0-5978 GCF_054778695.1 Actinocorallia lasiicapitis | reverse complement strand
CCACGCGTCGCCGGCCGAGTACACGGCGTCGGCCGTCAGCTACCCGCCCCCCGCCGACCCGACGGCCCCGGTCCACGACCCGTCCGCATCCGGCGTGACCGCAGCGCTCCCCGGAACCCCCCCGGTCGGCGCCTACCCACCTCCGGCAGACTCCACGGCCCTGGGCCACGACCCGTCCGCAGACCAGACCGCGCCTGGCGTGAGTGGGGCACTCCCCGGAACTCCCCCGGGCGGCGCCTACTCACCCCCGACCGGGCCCGGCCTCTACCCGTCGGCCGCATTCCCCGTGCCGAGCGCAGACGCGACGCCACCCGCCACTCCGCTCGTCGGTGCCTATCCCCCGCCGAGCGATCTCGCCGCTCCCGCAGCGCAGCAACCCGCGCCAGGCGTGACGCCGCCCGAGGCTCCCCCGACCGGCGTCCACGATCCGGCTACGCCCGCCGCCTACCCGCCGGGCAACGGCTCGGTGCCCAGCGCCGACCCGGCCGCTTACGGCGTCCATCCCTCGCCTGGAGTTCAGGCCGCACCCGGCACCTACCCGTCCGGCGAATATCCCGCTCCGGCCCCGAACGCGACGCCTCCTGGGTTTCCCGCCCCCCACCCACCACGAACCGATCCCCCGGCTCCCAGCGCCGCCCCGGGTACCGATGCGACGCGACCCGGCGCTTCCCCCGTCAGCGGCCACCCGTCGGCTGAGCTGCCCGCGCTCGGGGTCTTCCCGCAGCCCGCGGACGGCGTCGTCGGCGGCCATGGGCCATGGCCCGGAGCGCCCACAGACGGTGGACGACCGACGGATTCGCGGCTGCGCGGCACCGAGCACACGATGCCGAGCGCTGACGTGCCGACAGCCGGGATTCCAGCGGCTGACGGCTACCCGCAGCCGGCCGATCTCGCACCCGGCGGCTACGCCTCGGACGAGAAATTCGGACGCCACTCGACGTCACCCGGGCAGACCGCAGGCACCCCCCACGGCCGGCCTGCCGAGCCCGGCGCACAACCCCCGAGCGAGCACACGACACCAGGCACTGACGCGCCACTGACCGGACCAAGCGCGACGACCGCCCCCCCACCACCTGGACCCAGCACCTCCGGCGGCCACCCGCTACCAGGGACGTCCAGCGTGCCAGGCTCCTACCCGCCACCACACGAGATCGGCACGCGTTCCGACGGCGTGCCCACCGCCCAGGCAGCGCCGGGCCCGAACGAGGCCCGTACAGCGAGCGTCCAGGACCCGACCGGCAGTGGCTTCACGGCAGCCACCGGGCAGAACGGCGCAGGACCATACGGGACCCCCCCGTCCAACGGCGCGCTCCCCCTCCCTGACACCGTCCGGCCCGCACCCGGTTCCCCGAACCAGGACGGTTCACAACCCGGCCTGCCAGCACACGCTGACCAGCCGACAGCCCCAACAGGGGGCGACGATCCGCAAAGCGGCCCGCCACCTGCGCCCCCCTACCTCACGCCCACCGCTGAAGCACAGCCAACCGACCCGGCACGGCAGCACGGGACCACGGGCCTCCCCTACGCAGCCATACCGCAGGAGACCACCAACCGAGCAGCCGCTGAGACCCAGCCACCGAGTGCCGAAGAGCCGCGTACGGCCTCGACCCCCGAAGGCGAAGCCGCGAGCCCGCTCCACGCCCGCAACGAGCAAGAAGGCATTGCCCGGACAACCAGGCCAGGTAGCCAGGAGCCATACGCGGGCCCAGCACCGAACGCCGAAGCTACGGGACTGCCCCAGACCCCCGGTCGAGAAAGCGCCGACCGGGCGACCGCAGCAGAGCCCGAGGGTCCGTACCCAGGCGCGACCGGGGCTGCAGGACCGCCCCAGGCCAGTGCCGAACGAGAGAGTGCCCACCGTGCGACCGGTGCAGAGCGCGAGGAGCTGTTCGCAGGCTCGACCGGGGCTGCAGGACTGCCCCAGGTCGGTGCCGAGCGAGAAAGTGCTCACCAGGCGACCGGAGCAGAACACGAAGAGCCGTACGCAGGCTCGACCGGGACTGCAGGACCACCCCAGGTCGGTGCCGAGCGAGAAAGTGCTCACCAGGCGACCGGAGCAGAACACGAAGAGCCATACGCAGGCTCGACCGAAGCTGCAGGACTGCCCCAGGTCGGTGCCGAGCATGAGAGTGCTCACCGTGTGACCGGTGCAGGGCGCGAGGAGCCTTATGCGGGCGCGGTTGACGCTGCGGAGCTGCCCCAGGTCGGTGCCGGGTGGGAAAGTGTTCGCCGGGGAGCAGCCGGTGGCGAGGAGCCTTATGCGGGCTTGGTTGACGCTGCGGAGCCGCCTCAGGTGGGGGCCGGGCGGGAGAACGTTGACCGGGGGGCCGGGGCGGGTGGTCAGGAGTCGTATGCGGGCTCGGGCGAAGGTGTGGGGCTGCCTTATGCGGGTGGTGGGCAGGAAGGCGTTGAACGGGCCGCTGGTGGGGGTCGGGAGGCCGGGGGCGAGGAGTCGTGGGCTGGTTCTGGTGAGCGGGGGCTGAACGCGGACGGGCGGGATGACGCCTTGGCCGGGCAGCGAGCGGAATCCGGTGGGGCCCGGGGCGATTCCGGGGTGGAGGAGCTGCTGGAGGGGCGTGGGGCCGAGGGTGTCGGTGGGCTCGCGGGTGGTGAGCAGGGGCCGGAAGGCGCCGGGCTCGGTGCGGGGCCGGGGGATGTGGAGGTGGCTCGGGCTCGGGGATTGGACGAGACCGACGCCGAGCAGACGCTGGTGGACTTCGCGCCCGTCGAGCGGGGGAGGTTCGTGCCCGCCAATCCGGTCGAGACGGACCTGATCCGGGCGGCCGACGAAGAGGCGCTCGTCAGTGCGCTGGCGGGGGCCGAGCTGCTGCTGCCGGTGCCCGCCGGGACGGATCCGGGGGCGCGGCCGAGCAGGGCCGGGTTCCCGTGGCAGCCGGGCGAGATCGACGGGAACCCGGCCGTGCCCGCGTTCACGTCACCCGAACGGCTCCGCGACGTCATCGGCGCCGTCGACTATGTGCGGATTCCGTTCGCGCTCGTCGTCCGGCACTGGCCCGACGCGGCATGGACGCTCGCGATCAACCCGGGCACGCCCGTCGCGGCGACCCTGCCGGGCGAGCAGCTCCCGCTGGTCGCGACCTGGACCGACCAGGTCAACGGCCGTCGGCCCGAAGCGTTCGCACCGCAGAACGAGCTGGAGCAGCGGCTCCACGAAGCAGTCCAGCGGCGCGACACCGACGGGTTCCTCGCCGTCCTCGGCGCCGCCCAGGTGATGATCCCCGCCGATCCGGACACGCCGTGGGGTGCGCGTCCCGCCGACGCGGACTTCCCGTGGCGTCCGGTGCCGGTCCGCGGTGAGATCGCGGTGCTGGCGTTCACGTCGCCGCGGTGGATGCACGAGTCGGTCGGCCAGTCCCGGTTCGTCATGCCGGACTTCCGGGAGCTGGCGGCGAGCTGGCCGGAAGCGGCCTGGCGGCTGGTCCTCGACCCGGGCACCCCCATCGAGACCACGATCCAGGGCGCCCAGCTGCGGGCGGCGACGGACGGACGTCCGCAAGGCGACTTCGAGCCCGGCAACCGGGTCGACCAGGACCTCGACGACGCCGTCCGGGCGGGCGACACCGACGACTTCCTGCGGATCGCGTTGACGGCCGCCGTCCTCGTCCCGGTGCCCGACACCGTCGACGAGAGCGTCGCACCGGGCGAGCCCGGCTTCGACTGGACGGCCGCGCTGGCCGCCCAGTCCGACGTGCGCGTCTACACGTCGCTGGTCCGGCTGCACGAATCGGTGGGCGACATCCGTTATGTGACGCTCGGCCTCACCGATCTGATCTCCCGCTGGCCTCGTCCCGAATGGTCGTTGCACCTCAATCCGGGCAGCCGGATCGGCGCGTCGCTGACGGGCCCGCAGGTCGCCGAGTTGAACGCGTGGGCCGCCCAGGCCGTCCTGCCGCAGGGCCAGCAGCAGGCGCACCCGTACGGGGCGCCTGTGGCCGTCGCGGAGCCGGAACCCGTCGTGGAGCCGGAGCGGCCGCGCCAGGCGATGCTGCAGAAGGTACTGCCGCACGGGCACGTCGGCTGGTATCTGGAGCAGAGCTACGACCGGGTCGGCGGGTTCGTGCATCCGCTGAACGACGTCGAGGCGCTGCGCACGCCCGCGCAGCTCTACCAGGCGCTCGGCCTGCTCTACCCGGACTCCCCGTTCGGTCTCGACGACGAGTCGGTGCACGTGCTGCGCTGGCCCGCCTACTGCGAGGACCTGTACCGGGTGCCGTTCGGCGGCCGCAGCGAGGACGAGCTGCAGGGCTGGGGCGACGCCGGCTGGGTCGTCGAGCACGGGCCGTTCGACGGCACCGGGTTCGCGCCCGGCTCGGCCGGCACGATCCGCGAGTTCAAGACCGACAGCGCGCGGCTGCCGTCGGGCGCGGAACTGTACTCGATCGGCCGGGACGGCTCGGCGACGTTCGTCGCGGTCTACGACGCCGACACCCTGGCGTGGTCCCGCACCCGTGGAGAGGGGTCCCCCCAGTGATCCGTGACGGCTATGTGGCTATGTGGCGGGGCGCCGAGTACGAGGCCAGCCCGCACTCCGACGGCGACGTCCGGCTGTACACCACCCAGCCGGCCGAGGGGTTCGCCGAGGTGAGGCCGGGCCGGCACCGCAGGATCGTCGCGCCGGACGAGCTGGAGAAGCTCCGCTACGTCCGGACGGCGTGCCGGTGGCGCGGCGAGCGTTTCGTGGTGGTCGGCGAGCACGAGACGTGGCTGCGCGTGGAGTACACGGGCGGTCGCGGCCCGGTCGCCGAGCGGCTCGGCCTGGACCGGATCGACCATGGCGTCTGGCAGACGTGGGCGCCGCGCGCCGAGGTCGAGGATCTCCACGAGGAGTTCATCTAACGCATTCCAGGGAGCAACCCGGGCAACCGATTGAAACGATGACCTGTTCGTGTTGGCATAGGTTCTATCGTTATTGGGCAAAGAAGCCCGCGATGTTTCATCGGAAAATGCGGAGGTATCGGGGCGTGTACGTGAGAGTCGGCTCGGCGCTGGCGGCGGCCACACTGCTGACGGGGATCGCCACACCCGCGTACGGCGACGATCCGTCGCCTACCCCCACCACTTCGGAGACGGCCTCGTCGACACCGGCGGAGGCACCGACCGAGACTCCTCCTCCGCCTCCGTCGGAGACCCCGACGCCTCCGCCTCCGCCTCCGCCGTCCGAGACTCCGACGCCCGAGCCGAGCACCGCCACCCCGACGCCCACGGAGACGGCTCCGCCGCCGCCCGCGCCCAGCCCGTCGAAGCCCAGCCCGTCGAAGCCTCCGGCGTCCGAGCTGTTCGTGGTGCTGTCGGTGCCGAACCCGACGGCGCGGCCCGGTGAGGTGATCAAGGGCGACGTCCATGTGTACGCGTCGGGCGCGAAGGCCCAGAACACGAAGCTGGCGCTCTCGGCCGACACGGGTGTGGGGCTGACGCCGACCTGCACGAAGGCCGGTGCCTCCTGCAACCTGGGCGAGGTGACGGCCAAGGGCGATTTCGTCCCGGTGAAGCTGAAGATCCCGGCGTCGGCGTCGGGGACGATCCGGATCACCACGACGGTCTCTTCGAAGACGGCCGCGCCGCGCACGGTCGTCCATCTGCTGTCGGTGGCGTCCGCGACGCCGTCGCCCGCCTCGACCGTCCCGCCGTCCACGGCGCCGACGCTCCCGAACGCGGTGATGCCGCAGAACAACGCGACCTCCCCGATCCTGCCGAACAGCACGGTCCCGACGTCGGCGACGGGCACCGTCCTGCCGCCGATCGACCCGAACACCCAGCAGCCGGTGACCGCCTCCGGCCAGCCCACGGCCACCTACCAGAACGTCGCCGCGATCCGCCCCGCGGACCCAGCCGACGCCCCCCTGTCCAACCTGGCCCGCCTCCAGGCCGCCTGGCTGGCCGCCCTCTTCGCCCTCTTCGGCTTCCTCTTCCTCCAAGCCCGCAAACCCACCACCCCCCCCCCCACCCACCGCCGCCCC
>NZ_BAAGZI010000361.1:0-6089 GCF_054778695.1 Actinocorallia lasiicapitis | reverse complement strand
GCCCTACTCTCCTGGAGCCTGCTGTGAAACTGAAACGCTATTTCGGGCTGATGACCGGCCGGATGGACCACATCCTGGAGGACGGCCTGGTCGGCCAGCTCCACGCCACCCGCGAAGGCGCCCGCCTGGCCGCCGCGATGACCGGCGGACGCGTCGGCCGCGCCGAGGCGCACCGGCGGATGCGGGCCATCGAGCACCGCGGCGACCGGCAGCGCGAAGCGGTCGTGGAGCGGCTGTCGTCGGCGCTGGTCACCCCGATCGACCGCGAGGACCTGTTCCGGCTGTCCCGTTCCGTGGACGATGTGCTGGACACGCTGCGCGACTTCGTCCGGGAATCGCATCTGTACCGGGTGCCGGGCCGCCGGAACCTCTCCCCCATGCTGGAGGAGGTGCTGTCCGGGGTCGCCGCGCTGGAGAAGGCCGTCCACGAGCTGATGGTGCGGCCGTCGGAGGCGGCGTCCAGCGCGTTGGAGGCGCGGAAGGCGGGCGGCGCGATCCGCCGGCTCTACCAGTACGAGCTGGCGCGGGTGCTCAACGGCGAGATGACGACCGACATGATGAAGGAGCGCGAACTCGTCCGCAGGCTGGAACTGGCCGGCTCGCACATCTGCGACGCGGCCGACGCCATCGCGGACGGCTCGATGAAACGCTGGCACTGATCATGTCCACGTGGTGAGACGGCGACCAAGGACACGGGAGCGTCACGAGGTAGGATCGAGGCTCGGCCGAGAGGCGCTGCGACGGGCTCGGGCCCGCCACGCTCGGCCCCTGTAATCCGTTAAGGGCGCCTCCCGGACAAAGGGAGGCATCGTGGTGGGAACCGAAGCGCTACGCGCACTGCTGGAGCAGCGGACCGTCGTCCTGGACGGAGCGTGGGGCACGATGCTCCAAGGCGCGTCCCTCACCCCCGCCGACTACCGCGGCGACCGGTTCACCGATCACCTCATGGACGTGACCGGCGACCCCGACGTCCTCGCGCTCACCCGGCCCGACGTCATCCTGGACGTCCACCGGCAGTACCTGGCCGCCGGCGCCGACATCACCTCCACCAACACCTTCACCGCCACCACGATCGGCCAGGCCGACTACGGGCTCGAGGCGTACGCCTACGAGATGAACGTCGCCGCCGCCAAGCTGGCCAGGCAGGCCGCCGACGAGTTCGGCGGACGGTTCGTCGCCGGTTCGGTGGGGCCGCTGAACGTCACGCTCTCGCTGTCGCCGCGCGTCGAGGACCCCGCCTACCGTGCCGTCACCTATGACCAGGTCAAGGCGGCCTACGCCGACCAGATCGCGGCGCTCGCCGAGGGCGGCGTCGACATCCTGCTCATCGAGACCATCTTCGACACGCTCAACGCGAAGGCCGCGATGGCGGCGGCCCGCGAGGTCGCGCCGCATCTGCCGCTCTGGATCTCGGTGACCATCGTCGACCTGAGCGGGCGGACCCTGTCCGGGCAGACCGTCGAGGCTTTCTGGACGTCGATCGCGGACGCCGAGCCGCTGGTCGTGGGCGTCAACTGCGCGCTTGGCGCCGACGAGATGCGCCCGCACATCGCCGACCTGCACCGGCTGGCCGGCATCTACACCGCGTGCCACCCGAACGCCGGCCTGCCGAACGCGTTCGGCGGCTACGACCAGACCCCCGAGGAGACCGGACGGCTGGTCGGGGCGTTCGCCCGCGAAGGCATGGTCAACATCGTCGGCGGCTGCTGCGGCACCTCCCCCGCCCATATCGCGAAGATCGCCGAAGAGGTCAGGGGGCTGCCGCCGCGCGTCGTCCCGTCGCCGCCCACCCGGACCAGGTTCTCCGGGCTCGAGACCTTCGAGATCACGCCCGACACCGGCTTCGTGATGATCGGCGAGCGGACCAACGTCACCGGTTCGGCGAAGTTCCGCCGGCTCATCGAGGGCGACGACCACCAGGCCGCCGTCGACGTCGCGCTGGAGCAGGTGCGCGGCGGCGCCAACCTGCTGGACGTCAACATGGACGCCGACCTCCTCGACAGCGAGGAGGCCATGACGACCTTCCTCAACCTCATCGCGACCGAGCCCGAGGTCGCCCGGATCCCGATCATGGTCGACAGCTCGAAGTGGTCGGTCCTGGAGGCCGGGCTCAAGTGCGTGCAGGGCAAGGGCGTCGTCAACTCGATCTCCCTGAAGGAGGGCGAGGGCCCGTTCCTCGAGCAGGCCGCGAAGATCCGCTCCTACGGGGCGGGGGTCGTGGTGATGGCCTTCGACGAGCAGGGCCAGGCCGACACTGCCGACCGCAAGGTCGAGATCTGCGCGCGCGCCTACGACCTACTCACCCGGAAGGCCGGGTTCCACGGCGAGGACATCATCTTCGACCCCAACGTGCTGGCCGTCGCGACCGGCATCGCCGAGCACAACGGCTACGCCAAGGCGTTCATCGAGGCCCTCCCCCAGATCAAGCAGCGCTGCCCCGGCGCGCGGACCAGCGGCGGCATCTCCAACCTGTCGTTCTCCTTCCGCGGCAACGACGTGGTCCGTGAGGCGATGCACTCGGCGTTCCTGTTCCACGCCGTCAAAGCGGGCCTCGACATGGGGATCGTCAACGCCGGGCAGCTCGCCGTCTACGAGAACATCCCGGCCGACCTGCTCGAACTGGTCGAGGACGTGCTGTTCGACCGGCGTCCCGACGCCACCGACCGGCTGGTCTCGTTCGCCGAGACCGTCAGCGGCTCCGGCACCAAGCGCGAGGTCGACCTGGCGTGGCGGGAGGCGCCCGTCGCGGAACGGCTCGCGCACGCGCTCGTCCACGGGATCGTCGACTTCATCGAGGCCGACACCGAGGAGGCGCGGCAGTCCGCCGCCCGCCCGCTCGACGTGATCGAGGGGCCGCTGATGGACGGGATGAAGATCGTCGGCGATCTGTTCGGCTCGGGCAAGATGTTCCTGCCTCAGGTCGTGAAGAGCGCGCGCGTGATGAAGCGGTCGGTGGCCTATCTGGAGCCGTACATCGAGGCGGCCAAGGACGGCGCCGAGGCGGCGCGCGGCAACGGCAAGGTCGTGCTGGCGACCGTCAAGGGCGACGTGCACGACATCGGCAAGAACATCGTCGGCGTGGTGCTCGGCTGCAACAACTACGACGTCATCGACCTCGGCGTGATGGTGCCCGCCGCGAAGATCCTCGACACGGCGATCGCCGAGAACGCCGACGCGATCGGGCTGTCCGGACTGATCACCCCGTCGCTCGACGAGATGGTGTCGGTGGCGGCCGAGATGGAGCGGCGCGGGATCAAGCTGCCGCTGCTGGTCGGTGGCGCGACCACGTCCAAGCAGCACACCGCGGTGCGGATCGCGCCCGCGTTCACCGGCACGACCGTCCATGTCCTGGACGCCTCGCGGGTGGTCGGGGTGGTCGCCGACCTGCTCGACGAGGAACGGGCGGCGGCGCTGCACACGTCCAACCTGGCCGAGCAGGCGCGGCTGCGGATCGCCCACGAGAACCGGCGCAGCCAGCCGATGCTCGGGCTCGAACAGGCCCGCGCCAACGCCGAGAAGGTGCCGTTCGACGAGCTGCCCGTCCCCGAGTTCACCGGGCTGCGGACCCTCAACCCGCCGATCGCCGAACTCCGCGAGATGATCGACTGGACGTTCTTCTTCCTCGCCTGGGAGCTGAAGGGCAAGTACCCGGCGATCCTCGAACAGCCCGCCGCACGCGACCTGTTCGACGACGCCAACCAGCTCTTCGACGAGATCATCGCGAACGGCAGCTTCGAGGCGCGCGGCGTGTACGGCTACTGGCCGGCCCACTCCGAAGGCGACGACATCGTGCTCGCCGGCGGGGTGCGGTTCCCGATGCTGCGGCAGCAGACCGTCAAGCCGGAGGGACGCCCGAACCGGAACCTCGCCGACTACATCGCGCCGTCCGGCGACCACCTCGGCGGGTTCGCGGTCTCCATCCACGGCGCGGAGGAGCTGGCGGCGTCCTACGAGGCGGCCGGCGACGACTACAAGGCGATCATGGTGAAGGCGCTGGCCGACCGGCTCGCCGAGGCGTTCGCCGAGTTCGCGCACCTGCGGGCGCGGCGCGCCTGGTTCGAGCCCGACGCCGCCCCCGCCCTCGAAGACCTGCACGCCGAACGGTTCCGCGGCATCCGTCCCGCGCTCGGCTACCCGGCCAGCCCCGACCACAGCCTCAAGCGGGAGCTGTTCGAACTGCTCGACGCCTCCTCGATCGGGATGACGCTGACGGAGTCGATGGCGATGACCCCCGCGGCGGCCGTCAGCGGGCTGATCTTCGCCCATGAGGACGCCAAGTACTTCACCGTCGGACGGGTCGGGCGCGACCAGATCGACGACTACGCGCGCCGTCGCGGGCTGCCCAGGGACGAGGTGGAGCGCTGGCTCCGCCCCAACCTGGCCTACGACCCGCAGTAGCCCGGGCGCCCCTGAGTGTCGGGGGTGTGGCGCACAATGGGCTGGTGGAGATGGTCCACCGGCCCGCCGCGCCCGCCCTGCGGCCGTACGTCGCCTGGTACCACGGGTACCGGGAGGTCGACGGCGTTCCCGGGCTGCACCGGGGGCTGCCGTCGCCGCTGCTCACACTGATCTTCACTTTCGAGGTGCCGCTGCGGCTGGCGGCGCATCCGGATGGCAGCCCCGCCCGCAGCTACGACACGCTGGTGGGCGGGCTGCACACGTCGCCCGCGGTGATCGCGCACGACGGGGTGCAGTGCGGAGTGCAGCTCGGGCTGCTGCCGTGGGGGGCGCGGGCGCTGTTCGGGGTGCCCGCCGGTGAGCTTTCCACGCTCTGCCTGGACGCGTCCGAGGTGCTGCCGGGGGCGTCCGAGCTGTGGGAGCGGCTCGCGCACGCCGGGTGCTGGGCCGAGCGGTTCGCCGCGATCGACAGGGTGCTGCTGCGCGCGCTCGGCGGCGGGCGGCGCGGGCTGCCGATGGACCGGGAACCCTACGAGGTGACGCGGGCGTGGGAGCTGCTGGAGCGGTCGGGCGGGGCCGCGACCGTCACGGAACTGGCGCACGCGTGCGGGTGGAGCGAACGGCATCTGCGGAACCGGTTCGCCGCGGAGACCGGGCTGACGCCCAAGGCGGCCGGACGGATCTTCCGGTTCGAACGGGCGAAACGGCTCATCGAGACGGGCGGGCGGGACTTCGCCGAGGTGGCCGCCGCGGCGGGCTACTTCGACCAGGCCCACCTGGCCAGGGAGTTCAACGCGCTGACGGGGCTGCCGCCGAGCAAGTGGCTCGCGGAGGAGTTCCGAAACGTCCAAGCCAAGATCGCGGCGGAGCGACAGGATGGTGACCATGAGTGACAGGACACCGGCCCCGCAGGTCTGGCCTACCTTGCGGGCGAACGACGCCTACGGCCTCATCAAGTTCCTCGTCGAAGCGTTCGGGTTCACCGAGACCGTCGTCCACGGCGACGGGAAGACCGTCCACCACGCCGAACTGGCCTGGCCTGAAGGCGGCGGGATCATGCTCGGTTCGGTCCGTGACGTCCCGGACGACAAGTGGGCGCTCCAGCCCGGCGGTTTCGGCTGCTACGTCGTCACCGACCAGCCGGACGAGCTGCACCGGCGGGCGGTCTCGGCGGGGGCCGAGATCACCATGGCGCCGATGACGACCGACTACGGCTCCCGCGACTTCACCGCCCGCGACCCCGAGGGCAATCTCTGGTCATTCGGAACCTACCGGGGCGAACCGATCAGCGAGTGACCCCCGTCACGGCGCTGCCGCGCTGGTGGCGGCGTCGTCGGCCGTCCGGTTTCGCGTGAATTTACTATCGCGATCTCCCGGCTCATGGGTTGACCACATACCGCGACCGTCGCGGCGAGCCCACTCTTACGGGCATGAGTTCAGGTCAGGGAGCCCACCAGCGCAGGCCAGACACGGTGCAGCTCGCGGTCCCAGTACGGCCAGCTGTGGGTGCCGTCGCGGTACAGGTGCGTGGTGATCGGGATGCCGAGCGCGCGCAGCCGCCGCAGGAACGGCCGGACCGTCGACCGGACGGCCGGCTCGGCCAGATTGGCGGCGCTCCACGGGCCGGGCGGGTCCAGCTCGCCCGGCCTGCCGGTCAGCCCGCACGACAGATACAGGCCGGTGCCGCGCAG
>NZ_BAAGZI010000360.1:0-6124 GCF_054778695.1 Actinocorallia lasiicapitis | reverse complement strand
GCCTCGACGGGCGCGGCGGACAGGCCGAGCGCGTCCTCGGTCTCGCGCAGGGTGCGGCGGCGGCCGACCCAGAACTCGCCGTGCCTGCGGTCGCGGTAGAACTGCGCGCCGAGCGGCGAGCCGTCGCGCGGGGACCGCGGATGGGTGTACAGGACGGCCTCGTGCCCGGCGCCGTCCGGTTCCAGCACCAGCACGGTCTCCGGGACGGCCTCGGTGGCCAGTTCGGCGGTGAGGTGGGCGAACGCCGAGTGCGGCCGGAAGGGGTAGTCGCAGTCGTTGCTGCGGACCTTCAGATCGCCGGCCGGGATGACGAGGCGTTCGCCGGGGAAGCGGGCCGACAGCGCGGCGCGCCGCTTGGCCGCGTAGACGGCCGCGGGGACGGGCTGGAGCGCGACGTCCGTGCCGGCCCAGCCGCCCTGGAAGAAGTCGGCGAGGGCGGCGGGGATGGGGAGGTCGTGGCTGCCGGTGACGAACTTGTCGTCTGAGGAGAGGGACATCGTTGGCTTTCTCCGTGGTCGGGTGAGCGCGCCTTGGCGGCCGCCGTCGGCCGAAGTGGCGTAAGCGGTCGGCAATGTGACACCCTACTCTGGGTAGTCGGGCTTGGAGAGAGGGGCGCCGCTGATGTCCGAACCGTTGAACCTTCCGGACTTCGGTGCGCGTCAGAACATCCGCGAGAAGATCGCCGACGCGCTGCGCGCCGCCCTCGTGGCGGGCGAGATGCGGCCCGGGGTGATCTACTCGGCGCCGGTGCTGGCCGAGCGGTTCGGGGTGTCGGCCACGCCGGTCCGCGAGGCGATGCTCGACCTCGCCAAGGAGGGCCTGGTCACGGTCGTCCGGAACAAGGGTTTCCGGGTGACGGACCTGTCCGAGCGGGACCTGGACGAGATCACCGAGATCCGGGCGCTGATCGAGGTCCCCACCGTCGCCAAGGTCGCCTCCACCGTCCCCGCCGAGCGCGTCCTGACGCTCCGGCCCAGGGCCGAGGCGATCGTCGCGGCCGCCGAATCCGGCGACGTCCTGGGCTATATCGAGGCCGATCAGACCTTCCATCTGGAGCTGCTGGCCCTGGCGGGCAACGGGCATCTGCTCGGCGTCGTCCGCGATCTGCGCCACCGCTCCCGGCTCTACGGCGTCACCCAGCTCTCCGAGAGCGGCGCCCTCGTCGACTCCGCCCGTGAGCATCTGGAGCTGCTGGAGAAGGTCGCCGCCGGGGACTCCGAGGGGGCTGCCGCGTTCATGGGCCACCATCTGCGCCATGTCCGGGGCATCTGGGCCGACCGCCCCGAATAACGCTGCTCAGCGACCGCCCCGAATAGCGCAGCTCAGCGGCGGGGCGGCCGCCAGCCGCGCATGACCACGTCCACCTGGTCGACGGTGAGCGGCGGTGCGGTCAGCTCGGCCGGTTCGGGCGTGCGTAGGCCGTCCAGGACGAAGGCCAGCTGCCGCCGCCACGCTTCGGGCGCGATCGCGCCGGTGTAGTCGGCGACCGTCGCGATGGTGAACGCGATGATCGGCATATCGGTGACGTTCAGGTCGGCGCGGACGACGCCCGCGGCCTGGGCCCGTTCGATCAGGGTCCGGCCGATCGGCATCAGCCGTTCGCGCGTCCTGCGGACGCGGTCGGAGCCGTGGCTGCCGCCCAGCACGATCTCGCGCAGCCCCCGGTCGCCCGCCTGCGCCGTGCACATGCCGGTGAGGAAACCCGACAGGGCCAGCCAGGGATCGGGCTCGGTCAGCGCCTGCTCGGCGATGGTGACGAGCTGGACCAGCTTCTCTTCGAACAGCTCGTCGACCAGCGCCTCGCGGTTGGCGAAGCGCCGGTAGACCGTGCCCACCCCGACGCCCGCGTGCCGCGCGATGTCGTCGAGGGTCACCTCGAGCCCCTGCTCGGCGAAGAGCTCCGCCGCGGCGTTGAGGACGCGCCGCCGGTTCCGTTCGGCGTCGGCGCGCAGCGGCCGTGTGTCGGAGCTCATAGACCCTGATCCTATCAAGCGGAGGAATATCCTCCGCTTCGTGTTACCTTCGACTAACCGGAGAGCGGTTCTCCGGTTAATGCGAGTGAAGAAGTGGGAGTCATGGAGCCTTCCCGGAAGAAGTGGGCGATCATGGTGGTCATCGCCATCGCCCAGCTCATGGTCGTGCTGGACGCCACCATCGTGAACATCGCGCTGCCCTCGGCCCAGCACGACCTCGGCTTCACCGACGGCGACCGCCAGTGGATCGTCACCGGCTACGCCCTGGCCTTCGGCAGCCTGCTGCTGATCGGCGGCCGGATCGCCGACCTGTTCGGCCGCAAACCCCTGTTCATCACCGGACTGATCGGTTTCGCGGTCGCGTCCGCGCTCGGCGGCGCCGCCGGGACCTTCGAGGTGCTGGTCGCCGCCCGGGTGCTCCAGGGCGTGTTCGGCGCCATGCTCGCCCCCGCCGCCCTGTCCCTGCTGACCACCACCTTCACCGAGCCCGCAGAACGCGCCAAGGCGTTCGGGATCTTCGGCGCGGTCGCCGGCTCCGGCGGCGGGATCGGGCTGCTGCTGGGCGGCGTGCTCACCGAGTACACCTCGTGGCGCTGGTGCCTGTACGTCAACCTGGCGTTCGCCGGGATCGCCGTGATCGGCGCGCTCCTGTTCCTCACCCACGAGCGGCCCGCCCACCGGCCCAAGCTCGACCTGCCCGGCACCGTCACCGTCTCGGCCGGCCTGTTCGCGATCGTGTACGGGCTGTCCCGGGCCGAGACCGAAGGCTGGAGCTCGGCCACCACCCTCGGCTTCCTGCTCGGCGGGGCCGCCCTCCTGACGGTCTTCTGGCTGCTCCAGCTCCGGACGGCCCAGCCGCTGCTGCCGCCGCGCGTCGTCCTCGACCGGACCAGGGGCGCGTCCTTCCTGGGCGTGCTGTTCCTCGGCGCGGGCATGTTCGCCGTCTTCCTGTTCCTGACCTACTACCTCCAGCTCACCCTCGGCTTCTCGCCGGTCAAGACCGGGTTCGCGTTCCTGCCGATGGTGCTGGCGATCATGGTCGGCGCGCAGCTGTCCACCCAGGCGCTGCTGCCCAAGGCGGGGCCCCGGGTGCTGGTCGGCGTCGGGATGCTGCTCGGCGCGGCCGGGATGCTCTGGCTGAGCGGGATCGACCTGCACAGCTCCTACGCCGCCGACGTCGTCGGCCCGATCATGCTGCTCGGACTCGGGCTCGGCCTGGTCATCGGCTGCTCGATGAGCCTGGCGACCCTGGGCGTCGCGCCCGCCGACTCCGGGGTGGCGTCCGCGACCGTCAACACCGCCCAGCAGATCGGCGGCTCCATCGGCACCGCGCTGCTCAGCACCATCGCCACCACCGCGATCACCGACTACGCGGCGGGCAAGGCGCCGAGCCCGCTGCTCCAGGCCGAGGCCATGGTGCACGGCTACACCGTCGTGTTCACCTGGGCGGCGGGGATCTTCGTGCTGGGCGCGCTGGTCTGCGCCCCGCTGATGCGCCGCAGGGTCCCCGAGCTCGTCCCCGGCGAACTGGTCCTCGCGCACTAGGCTCGGCGCATGGAGACCGTGCCGACCGAGGTGACCACCTGGTACCTGCAGCAGACCTCCCCGGACGACCTGATCGCGGCGCGGCCCGCGCCGGTCGAGATCGTCCGGGCCGAGGTGCCCAGCCCCGAGCTGGGCCGGTACCTGTACACCGGGGTCGGCGGGGAGCACCGGTGGACCGACCGGCTCGGCTGGTCCTACGAGCACTGGACGGAGCACCTGGCCGCGCCCGGCGTCGAGAACTGGCTCGCCTGGGACCGTGGCACCCCGGCCGGGTACGCGGAGCTCGTCGGCGACCCCGACGGCTCGGTCGAACTGCGGTGCTTCGGGCTGATGCGCCCGTTCCAGGGCCGGGGGATCGGCGGCCATCTGCTCACCGAGGCGCTCCGCAGAGCCTGGACGCTCGGCGAACGCCGCCCCGGCGGGCCCGCCACCACCCGGGTCTGGCTGCACACCTGCTCCCTCGACGGCCCCGCCGCCGTTCCCAACTACGAGAAACGCGGGCTGAAGGTCTACAAGACCGTCACCGCCGTGGAACAGGTCTGGGCAAGACCCCTCGGACCCTGGGCGGGCGCGCATTAGGGTCCGACCATGAGAATGTTCGTGGTCGACGCCTTCACCGACACGCCGTTCGGCGGGAACCCCGCCGGGGTCTGCCTGCTGGACGGGCCCGCCGACGAGGCGTGGATGCTGAAGGTCGCCGCCGAACTGCGGCACTCGGAGACGGCGTTCCTGAGCGACGCGGGCAACGGCGAGTTCGGGCTCCGCTGGTTCACCCCCGAGGTCGAGGTCAGGCTCTGCGGCCACGCCACGCTCGGCGCCGCCCACGCCCTGTTCGACTCCGGGCTGATCCCGCCGCACAAGCCGGTCGTCTTCCACACCAGGAGCGGGCGGCTCACCGTCACCCCGGCGGTCTCCGGCTACGAACTCGACTTCCCCGCGATGCCGTCCTGGCCCGCCGAGGCGCCCGACGGCCTCGCCGACGCCCTGGGCGTGCCCGTCGCCGAGGTCCGCCGCAACGCCCAGCACGATCTGCTGGTGGCACTCCCCGACGCCGCCGCGGTGCGGGCCGTCGACCCCGACCAGACCGCCCTGGCGAAGATCGACGCCAGGGGCGTCACCGTCACCGCGCCCGGCGAGGACTGCGACTTCGTCTCCCGGTTCTTCGCCCCGGCCGTCGGGGTCGCCGAAGACCCGGTCACCGGCTCGGCCCACTGTATGCTCGCGCCCTTCTGGGGCGGGATCCTCGGCAAGGAGTCGATGACGGCCCGCCAGCTCTCGGCGCGCGGCGGCACCGTCCGGGTGACCCTGCGCGGCGACAGGGTCCTGCTCGGCGGGGAGGCCGTCACCGTTCTGGACGGCGAACTGCGGGTGTGAAACTTGTCCCGTGCGGGGCGGTGCCGTTCACTGGGGGAGTGATCTGGTCGCTGCTGGCGGGGATGCTGCCCGTCCTCGCCTTTCCGCGGCCGGGACTGGCCCTGCTCGCCTGGGTGGGCCTGGTGCCCGGGCTGCTGCTCATCAGATCGGCGGGCGATCCGCGGACGGCGTGGCGGCGCGGCTGGGCGTTCGGCTTCGGCTATCTGCTGGCCGCCGTGTACTGGATGACGCCCAGCATCGGCCCCGGCGTGCTCGTCGTGGCGTTCGTGTTCGCCGCGCCGTGGGCGCTGTGGGGGCTGGCGGTGTTCGCGCTGCTCGGCGTCGCGGGGCTCGTCGTCGTCCCGGCCGTCTGGGTGCTGGGGGAGTACGCCCGGTCCTGGCATGGTTTCGGCGGGCCGTGGGCGGTGTTCGGCGCCACCCAGTGGCGGCATCCGGTGGTGCTGTCCCTCGCCGGGATCGGCGGGGTCTGGGCGATCAGCTTCGTGCTGGTCCTGGTGAACACGGCGCTGGTGGCGGCCGACCGGCGGGCCCTGGGCGTCGCGGCGGCCGCGCTGGTGGCGGGGCCGCTCGTCTACTGGGCTGCGGGGGAGCCGCCCGAGGACGGCCGGTTCAGGGTCGCGCTGGTCCAGCCGGGCGTCGTGCACGATCCCGCCACCCGGTTCGCGGAGGGGCTGCGGATCACCGGCGGGCTGCCGCCGGTCGATCTGGTGGTGTGGGGGGAGAGCAGCGTCGGCTACGACCTGAGCCGCCACCCCGACCTGCGGGACCGGCTCGACGGCCCCGCCGTCCTGGTCAACCAGGACGCCCGTGACGCGAGCGGCCGGATCTCCAAGGTCTCGGTACTGCTGGAGGGCGGGGTGGAGAAGGGCAGGTACGCCAAGACCAGGCTCGTCCCGTTCGGGGAGTACGTCCCGTTCCGGTTCGCGCTCGGCTGGCTCACCAAGATCAGTAAGGCGGCGGGGGAGGACCGCGCGCCCGGCACCGGCGACGTCCTGTTCGACGTCCACGGAGTGCCCGTCGCCCCGGTGATCTGCTTCGAGTCCGCCTTCCCCGACCTGGCCAGGGCCGCCGCGAACCGGGGCGCGCGGGTGATCGTCGTCCAGTCGGCGACCTCGACCTTCCAGGACTCCTGGGCGCCGCCCCAGCACGCGTCGCTGGCCGCGGTGCGGGCCGCCGAGTCCGGCCGTCCCGTGGCGCAGGCCGCGCTCACCGGGGTGTCGGCCGCCTTCGAC
>NZ_BAAGZI010000359.1:0-6132 GCF_054778695.1 Actinocorallia lasiicapitis | reverse complement strand
CGCGAACGCGGCTCGGCCAGCAGCGCCGCCGACGTGACGACCGAGTACGACAGCGTCGTCGCCGCCCCCGCGACCAGCACGACGGCCGTCGCCAGATGCCGGGACGCCCCCTGGGCGCGCCACTGCCGGAACGCGTACGCCAGGCTCATCGCGGGCCCCGCCGGCAGGGTCGCGGAGATCGCGTTGCCCGCGTAGGTGACGGCGAAGACCCTCCGGCGCGAGACCGCCAGCCCGCCGCCGCGCAGCAGCCTGCCCTGCAACCGGGAGAAGGAGCTCATCGAGAGCAGTTCGGTGACCACGATCAGTGCCAGCCAGCGCGGGTCGGCCCGCGACACCTCGTGCCAGACGGCGGCGGGGGAGGGCAGCTCGTCGGCGAAGACCACCAGGGAGACGGCGACCGCGGCGAGCATCAAGAAACGGCCTGCTCTGCGCACGGCGACCACCTCCCCTCCGCGGCAACCGTCCGGGTACCGCAAAGAATTCCCCGTGCGGAGGGAGGGAATCCTGTCAGAGGGTCGCGAGTGCCTTCCGGTAGAGCCGTTCGGCCCTTTCGTCCAGGACGGTCGCATAGGAGACGCGCAGCTTGGTGCCGCCCCCCAGATACCCGCCGAGGACGGCCGCCACCCCGCCGTCCGGACCGTAGAACGGGCTGCCGCTGGAGCCGTTGCCGAGGGCGGGGCCGCTGATCCGGACGTCGTCGCCGCCGTCGACCGCCTCGACCTCGGTCCTGGTGGTGACCAGCACGGGGGAGGAGTTCGGATAGCTGAGGATCGTGACCGTCGCGCCGTCGGGCAGGCCGGTGAACACCGGTGCGGAGACGCCCGCGACGTCGCCGAGATGGCGGCCCTCCAGCGCGGCCACGCGCAGGAAGGCGAGGTCGGCGTCGTCGTCGCGGGTGTCCGTCCAGGCCGGTTCCACGGCCGTTCCGGTGATCTTCCAGGTGCCGAGGGGCCGCCGGCCGTCGGCGTAGCGCGGCGCGAACGTCATCTCCCCGCGCCGCACGCAGTGCGCGGCCGTGAGCAGCAGATCGCGTCCGACGACCGTCGCGGTGCAGAGGCGCCTGCCCGCCGGGTTGATCAGCGTGCCGACCGTTCCGGCCGGACCGGCGGAAGTCGCGGAGGGGGCGGGGGCGGGGGACGGCGCGGGGGAGCGGCCGCAGCCGGTCAGCACGAGCCCCCAGCCGAGGACGATCACCAGGAGCTTCCGCATGACTACCCGAACAGCGCGATTCCGCGCCGATATTCCGAAACGGCCGCCCTGTTTTCCACGATCCTCCCAGTATGTTGTTGATCACACAAGAATTCCTACCTAGAAACTAGGATTCATGCGCCGTTCCCTCGGTCCCGCCGCCGCAGGACTCGCCCTGCTGGCCGCCGCCACACCCGCCGTCGCCGCCCCCATCCCCGACGCCCCCGGAAAGGACAGGCTCCCGTCCTTCCTCGGCGCCCCCGCCGTCCCGCACCCCATCGCCGGACGCCCCGTGCCCCGCAACCCCCACATGGCCGCGCCCGGCTACGCCGCCATGCACGCCGACAGCTACGCCTCCGACACCTACCCCTTCGCGGGCCCGCTCGGCCGCGACCCCCGGGTGCGGACCGAGACGAAGGCCGGCGGCCTGCCAGGGCTCTGCTCGACCGTCAACTACGCGCGCAGTACCGGGCTGATCGTCGCCCAGTGCGTCCAGGCCGCGAACTTCACGCTCCGGCTGATCGACCCCGCCACCCTCAAGGACCTGGCGACCTTCGCGCTGCCGCCGCGCCCCTCGACCGTCCAGGCCGTCACCAGCGGCGACCTCGACAAGGTGCTCACCGACACCTCCGGCGGCGCCTACTACTACCTGGACGACAAGGACCGCGCGGTGCTCGCCGACTCCGCGTTCCACGTCCGCAGGTTCGCGCACGTCAAGACCGGCAAGGGCTGGCGGTTCAAGGCCACCGACGACTGGGACCTCACCCGGCTCGTCCCGCACTCCTGCCCGACCTGGGCCAAGCCGAAGCCGAAGGGCGAGTGCGACCCCGTCACCTCCGTCCAGCCGGACTGGCAGGGCAACATCTGGTGGGTCACCAAGCACGCCAGGATCGGCGTGATCAACCCCAGGACAGGCAAGATCAAGACGGTCCGGCTGAAGGGCGAGGCGATCCAGAACTCCTTCGCCGCCAGCGAGGACGGCGTCTCGATCGTCTCCGACCACGCCCTCTACAAGTTCCGGGCGCGCCGCGGCAAGCCCACGATCGTCTGGCGCAAGACCTACGACCGCGGCACCCGCCGCAAGTCCGGCCAGCTCGACCAGGGCTCCGGCACCACCCCCACCTTCCTGGGGCGCAAGTACGTCGGGATCACCGACAACGCCGACCCGCGGATGAACGTGCTGGTCTACCGGGAGTCCGACGGCAGACTGCTCTGCAAGGTGCCCGTCTTCGGGAAGTTCAAGTCGGCGTCCGACAACTCGCTGATCGGCTTCGGCAACAGCCTCGTCGTCGAGAACAACTCCGGCTACCGCAACTTCCTGGAGCTCAAGCCGGGCGCCAGCAACCACGGCGGGCTCAGCCGGATCGACGTCACCGCCAAGGGCTGCAAAACCGCCTGGACCAGCCCGGAGCACAGCCCGTCCACGGTCGCCAAGGCCAGCGTCGCGACCGGGCTCGTCTACGCCTACACCAAGGAGCCCCGCAAGGACGGCGTCGACGCCTGGTACCTGACCGCGATCGACTGGCACACCGGCCGGACCGCGTTCAAGGTCCTCACCGGCACCGGAAAGTACTTCGACAACAACTGGGCGCCCGTCACGCTCGGCCCCGACGGCACCGCCTACGTGGGCGTGGTCGGCGGGATCGTCGCGGTCAAGGACTCGCGGTAGGGACCACGTCGGAGGGGGCCAGGCCGGGGAACGACTCGGCGGGCCCCGTCCGCGACCAGCGGACCTGCCGGCCCATCGCCTCCTGCATGGCCTGGGCGGCGAACTTGCGCAGTTGCCCCGTCGAGGCCCCGGCCAGCGCCAGATAGGCGTCCAGGACGGTCCCCTCGAGCTGGGCTGCGAGCGCCGTCGGCGACTTCACCGCGGGCATCGCGTACGCCGCCTCCGAGGCCGCCGGCTGCCCGCCCTCCGCGCCGATCAGCTCGACGAGCCGGTCGCGGCGGGTGCGGTGGGCCTCCCACAGCGCGGTCGCCAGGGCCCGGGCGCCGCCCTCGGACCGGCCGCCGACCACCCCGTAGCCGTAGATCGCGAAATGCTCGGCCCGCAGCGCCTTGTTCAGCTTGGCGACGTCGCCCTTGCCCTCAGCCATCGGAGCCTCCGAACGCCAGAACGGTCGCGTGGCCCGCCTCGCACGTGCCGATCGAGGCCAGCAACTGGGCCATCCCGGGCGCGACCTTGGTGACGTCCGACACCCGCGCCGCCGCCGCCGAACGCTCGGCCGCGCGCAGCGCCGCCTTGGCCGCGGCGAGCCCCGAAGGCGGGGCGGCGGCCGTCGGCGAGGTGATCTGCGGGGTGGCCGTGGCGTCGCCCGTGCCCGGCAGATAGTGCTTCTCCAGGGCGGCCAGATGATCGCGGTGATGCTGGAGCGCGTCGGCGAAATGCGAGGGAAGTCCCTTGTGGGCCGCGATCACGGCCTCATACAAGGAGATCAAATTCCGCTCGTCGGCGAGGGCCGTCAACAGGATCGCGACGTCCGGCTCGGGCCGCAGATCAGCCGTCTTCTCCGAGGCGCATCCGGCCAGCGTCGCGAGCGCGGCCCCGCCGCCCAGCAGGGCACGGCGCGAGACGGGCACGGGCAAGCGGGGCTCCTCGGAAGATCGTCTGGAGGGCAACAGCATCCCATAACGCAGTGGTTCGCCAGGCGAATACACACCCTACGGTTCCGCTGTCGATAGTCTTGGGTGGTCAGAGCATACGCATAGCACCCAAAGAGGAGGGTCCCGTGAGCGCAGAGGCGCGAGACGGCCGCGTTCGGGGGGACCGCCAGGTGACCGCGCTGATCGAGCTGCTGGGGCCCGTGACGGCCGAAGCAGGCTTCGATCTCGAGGACGTCAACATCTCGCAGGCAGGCAAGCGGCGCGTGGTCCGCATCGTGGTGGACGCCGACGGCGGCGTGAACCTC
The DNA here is from genome assembly GCF_054778695.1 of Actinocorallia lasiicapitis. NCBI lineage: Bacteria > Bacillati > Actinomycetota > Actinomycetes > Streptosporangiales > Thermomonosporaceae > Actinocorallia > Actinocorallia lasiicapitis. Next base: position 2,035 of record NZ_BAAGZI010000359.1, on the reverse strand, counting down.
GATGACGTGGCCGTGGTCAGCAGGGCCATCGCCGCGGAACTGGACGAGACCGATCTCCTGGGCGGCGCACCCTATGTGCTCGAGGTCACCTCACCGGGCGTCGACCGGCCCCTCACGCACCCGCGCCACTGGCGCAGGGCCGCGGGACGGCTGGTCAAGTTCGCCACCGCCGAAGGAGTGGCGGTCGAGGGGCGTGTGATCGACGCAGACGAGGAGAAGATCCGGCTGGAGGTCGGCGGCGGCGAGGTCTCCTACGCGCCGTCCGCGATCGGTCCCGGCCGGGTTCAGGTGGAGTTCCGCCGCATCGAGGCAGACGACCTGCTCCAGGACGACGAGGAAGGTTAAGGGGCGGGGAGAACTGCCATGGACATCGATATCAATGTGCTCCGGTCTTTGGAGCGAGAGAAGGACATCTCCTTCGACCTCATCGTGAAAGCGATCGAGGACGCCATGCTGATCGCCTACCAGCGCAACGGCGCGGCGCAGCGGGCCAGGGTCGAGCTCAACCGCACCAACGGCCATGTGACCGTGTGGGCGACCGAGGTCGACGAGGAGGGCGTGCCCGGACGCGAGTACGACGACACCCCGCCGGACTTCGGCCGGATCGCGGCGACCACCGCCAAGCAGGTCATCCTGCAGCGGCTGCGGGACGCCGAGGACGAGCTGACCTTCGGGGAGTACGCGGGCCGCGAGGGCGACATCGTCGCCGGCGTGATCCAGCAGGGCAAGGACCCGCGCAACGTGCTGGTCGACCTCGGCAAGCTCGAGGCCGTCCTGCCGCCGCAGGAACAGGTGCCGGGCGAGTCCTACGAGCACGGCGAACGCCTCAAGGCGTACGTGGTGCAGGTCCGCAAGGGCCACCGCGGGCCGTCGGTCATGCTGTCGCGCACCCACCCGAACCTCGTGCGCAAGCTGTTCGCGCTGGAGGTCCCGGAGATCGCCGACGGCACCGTCGAGATCTCGGCGATCGCCCGCGAGGCCGGCCACCGCACGAAGATCGCGGTCCGGTCGCGCAAGAACGGCGTCAACGCCAAGGGCGCCTGCATCGGTCCGCTCGGCAGCCGCGTCAGGAACGTGATGACCGAACTGCACGGCGAGAAGATCGATATCGTCGACTTCTCGGAGGACCCCGCGACCTTCGTGGGCAACGCCCTGTCGCCGGCGCGCGTCAACTCCGTCGAGGTGATCGACGCCGAGGCCCGCGTGGCCCGGGTGATCGTCCCCGACTACCAGCTCTCCCTCGCGATCGGTAAGGAAGGCCAGAATGCCCGGCTCGCCGCCCGCCTCACCGGGTGGCGCATCGACATCCGGCCCGACACCGAGAACTCCGGGAACTCAGGCCCCCCGGGAGACACCCCCGACGCCGCGGAGGCTTCGGCGGGGTAGACTGAGAGATGGCGGCTTTCCGGGCCCTGTCCGCACATGTGTGGGGTGCAGGAAACGGGCGAGCCGTGCCGACTTGATGCGCGTCGTAGCGGTGGAAGGCGTTCTCACGCCTGACCCGCGTAAACGACTGCTCGGACGGGGTGCCTCGCTGCACCCCGATCTGGGATGCCTGGAACAGGCGATACGGCGTCGAGCGTTCTTTAAAGCCTTGCGGCTGAAGGAAACGCCCGATAGTTCTGTCCTGTTGCGGTATCTCCAAGACGGCAGCGGGCAGCCCTCAGATGGGGCTGTCTGATCGAAAGAACGAGTCGGAAGCAGGTCGAGATTGCTATGAGCGCTCGATGAGCAGCACGCGATGACTGGTTAGCGACGGCCCGGAAACACGCCCCGGGCCAGATTGGGAGTGCAGTGGCCAAGGTCCGGGTGTACGAACTCGCGAAAGAGTTCGGTGTAGAGAGCAAGGTCGTCATGGCCAAGCTCCAGGAGATGGGTGAGTTCGTAAGGTCGGCTTCCTCGACGATCGAGGCGCCAGTTGTCCGCCGTCTGTCCGATGCGTTCGGCAAGACCGCTCCGAAGGGCGGAGGTGGCGCGCCCAAGCCGGGTCCGCGCCCCGAGCCCCGTCCCGCCGCCTCGGCCGCTCCTGCGGCCC
>NZ_BAAGZI010000358.1:0-6151 GCF_054778695.1 Actinocorallia lasiicapitis | reverse complement strand
CGCCCGCGCCGTGCGCGACGGCCAGGGCGACCTCGGCCTTCATCGACGTCCGCGCCTGGGACTTGGCACGCCGGATCTGCCGCAGCGCCTCGGCCGTGTACCGCAGGACGTCGCCGTCACCGCCCTCGGGCAGCTCCGCGCTGTCCGGCCAGGCGGCCCGGTGGACCGAACCCTCGCGCCACCACGACCAGACCTCCTCGGTGACGTACGGCAGGATCGGCGCGAACAACCGCAGCAGCACCGAGAGCGCCAGCCGCAGCGCGCCCCTGGCCGCGGCGCCGCCCTCGCCTTCGCTGTAGGCGCGCTGCTTGACCAGCTCCAGGTAGTCGTCGCAGAACTGCCAGAAGAACTGCTCGGTCCGCTCCAGCGCCCGCGTGTGGTCGTAGGAGTCGAACGCCGCCGTCGCTTCGTCGACGACCTCGCCGAGCAGCGCGAGCATCCCGGCGTCGATCGGCCGCAGCCGCTCCAGTGACGCCTCCCCCGCCAGCCCCAGAACGAACTTCGAGGCGTTGAGGATCTTCATCGCGAGCCGCCGGCCGACCTTGATCTGGCCGGTGTCGAAAGCGGTGTCGGTGCCGAGCCTGCCGTTGGCCGCCCAGTAGCGGACGGCGTCCGAACCGTGCTCCTGCAGCAGCCCGAGCGGGGTGACGACGTTCCCGACCGACTTCGACATCTTCTTCCGGTCGGGATCGAGGATCCAGCCCGACAGCGCGACATCGGTCCACGGCAGCGAACCGTTCTCCAGATCGGCGCGGACGACCGTCGTGAACAGCCACGTCCGGATGATGTCGTGGCCCTGCGGCCGCAGATCGAACGGGAAGACCCGCGCGAACAGATCGGGGTCGCGCTCCCAGCCGCCCGCGATCTGCGGGGTGAGCGAGGAGGTCGCCCAGGTGTCGAAGACGTCGGGATCGCCGACGAAGCCGTCGGGTTTGCCGCGCTGCTCCTCGCGGTAGCCGGGCGGGACGTCGCTCGACGGGTCGACGGGCAGCACGTCCTGCGCCGGGACGATCGGCCGGGTGTGGTCGGGCTCGCCCGAGGCGTCGAGCGGGTACCAGACCGGGATCGGGACCCCGAAGAACCGCTGCCGCGAGATCAGCCAGTCGCCCGCCAGCCCCTCGACCCAGTTCTCGTACCGCGACCGCATGAACGCCGGATGCCACGACAGCTCCCGGCCGCGCTCCAGGTACCGCTCCCGCCGGGCGGCGTCACGGCCGCCGTTGCGCAGATACCACTGGCGAGTGGTGACGATCTCCAGCGGCCGGTTGCCCTTCTCGTAGAACCCGACGGGCCGGACGACCGGCCGCGGCTCCCCGACCAGCTCCCCGGACGCGCGCAGCAGCTCGACGACCCGTTCCTTCGCCGAGTGGACGGTCTTGCCCGCCAGCTCGTCGTAGGGCGACGCCCCGACACCGGGCGGCGGGGCGGCGGCCAGCCGGCCGTCCCAGCCGATGACCGGCCGGATCGGCAGGTCCAGCTCACGCCACCAGATGACGTCGGTGGTGTCGCCGAACGTGCAGACCATGACGGCGCCGGAGCCCTTCGCCGGATCGGCCAGCGGGTGCGGCAGGACCGGGACGGAGACCCCGAACAGCGGTGTGACGACCGTGCGGCCGAACAGCGCCTGGTAGCGCTCGTCGTCGGGGTGGGCGACCAGCGCGACGCACGCGGGCAGCAGCTCGGGCCGGGTGGTCTCGACGAAGACGTCGCCGTCGGGGCCGTGGAAGGCGATCCGGTGGAAGGCGCCCGGATGGTCGCGGTTCTCCAGCTCGGCCTGGGCGACGGCCGTGCGGAACGTGACGTCCCAGAGGGTCGGCGCTTCGGCCAGATAGGCCTCGCCGCGGGCCAGGTTCCGCAGGAACGCCTGCTGGGAGACCGCGCGGGACCGCGCGCCGATCGTCGAGTACAGGTAGGACCAGTCGACCGACAGGCCGACCCGCCGCCACATCTCCTCGAACGCCTTCTCGTCGACCGCGGTCAGCCGCTCGCACAGCTCGATGAAGTTCCGGCGCGAGACCGGGATCTGCTGTTTGCCGGGCTTTTCGGGCGGCTCGAACGACGGGTCGTAGGGGACGGACGGGTCGCAGCGGACCCCGTAGTGGTTCTGGACGCGCCGCTCGGTCGGCAGCCCGTTGTCGTCCCAGCCGATCGGGTAGAAGACGCTCTTGCCGCGCATCCGCTGGAACCGGGCGATCGCGTCGGTGTGGGTGTAGGAGAAGACATGGCCGACGTGGAGCGAGCCTGAGACCGTCGGCGGCGGGGTGTCGATCGCGTAGACCTCGGCGCGCGGCCTGGTCCGGTCGAAGGCGTACGTGCCCGCGGACTCCCACGCTACGGCCCACTTCTCCTCGAGTCCGTCGAGGGAGACCTTCTCGGGGACGGCGGGCGTGGTCGTGTGTGGAGTCATGCGCTCCAGGATATTGACAGGACCCGCGATCGCAGGGTTATTAACAGCCGCCCGGGGGATCTAGCGGAGATCGCGATAGCGTCGGATCCGACGGACGCAACGGAAGGACGACGATGTCTCACAAGCCGGAAATCGGCTGGAAGGTCTTTGCTGGGGTCGCCGGGATGGCCGGCGGATTCGCGGCCCGCAAGGCCATCGAGTTCGCATGGCGCAAGGGCACCGGCAAAGAGCCTCCGGTCAACCCCGAGGACCCGGGCGTGCGCCTGGCTGACGCGCTGGGGTGGGCGATCCTCATGGGCGTCGGAATGGAGGTCACCCGCGTGCTGATCAGCCGTGCGGCGGTCCGCCAGTGGGAGACCAGCACCGGCGCGCTCCCCGCGCACCTGATCAAGGATCTGCAGGACTGAACTGCAGGACTGAACTGCGGGACTGATCCGCGGGAGGGGCCCACTGGCCCCGTCCGCGACGTCTGCATAGGGTGGCGGTCCGAGCCGTGTTGGAAGGAACGTCAATTGATCGCTGAACTGCGCGCCGAACGACACCGGCTGATCGCCACCCTGGACTCCCTGCCCGACGAGCGGTTCGACCACGGAGCCACCCTCTGCACCGAATGGGCCCCGCGCGACGTCCTCGGCCATGTGATCGGGCTCGACTACTTCCTGGCCTCCTACCGGAACGTCCTGGTCGGCGATCCGCGGGCGGCGGGCGCGCGCCTCGACGCCGCCAACGCCGCGCAGGCCGAGACGGCACGGAAACTGAGCCGTGAACGGCTGATGGCGTGGGCGGCGCACTGGGCCGACCACCCGACCGCCACCTCGAAACTGGGCGCGCCGCTCCTGCTGGGCGATCTGGCCATGCACCACCAGGACGTGCTCCGCGGGCTCGGACTCGAACGCGAGGTGCCCGACCGGGCGGCGTCGGCGATCCTGCTGGAGGGGCTCCAGCTCAGCGTCTGGCTGAACCGCAGGGTCTTCAAACACCGGATCGTGCCGACGGACGGCGGCCGTCCGGTCGGCCGCCGCGGCGCCCCCGAAGTCCTGGGCACCCGTGAGGCGCTCGGCCTCTGGCTGGCCGGCCGCGACACCGTCACCGCCGACCTCATCTTCGCCTGAAGGCGGCTTCCCCTGAAGGACGGTTCCGCCTGAACGGCTAGGCAGGGGGCGGGGCGGGGGGCGGCAGTTTGAGCACGCCACTCTCCCCGATGGTCTTCGTGCTCGCGGTGCCGTAGCGGGTGAGATCCCCGCGGACCTTCTCGGCGAGTTTCTTGGTCGCGGCCCGGTTGAGCGTGCCGCCCGCCACCGCGCCGGTGAGGAACGGGCCGAGCGTGGTGAGACTGCGACCGAACGTCTTCAGCATCCGCTTGCGCAGCGCCGACTTGGCGGCGCCGCCCAGGCCCACGCTCAGCGAGCCCGAATCCAGCGGGTTGACCCCCCGCTGCTTGGCCCAGGCCGTCACATAGACCATGGCGCGCTGAGCGGTGCTGCCCTGGATCTGCACGCCGTGCACTTCGTGCAGTTCCGCGATCATCTTGGTCTCGATGGCCGCGACGACCAGGGTCTCCGCGACGATCTGCGCGGGGGCCGTCAGCAGCAGGGGCGGCGCGACGAACTCGACCGCCGCCAGCGCACCGGCCGCCGCTCCAACGGCGGTCGTGGCGTTCACGGCATTGCGGGTCAGCTCCTCGGCCAGCATCTCCGGCGTGAGTCCCGGATGGTGAGCCTTCAGTGTCTCCAGGTCCCGGAAGGGGATCCGCGGGGCCACATCGGTGAAGATCTCGGCCAACCAGCGACCGCCCGCCAGGCCTTTGACCCCCGCCTGCTTCGCGCTTGCCGAAAGCACACGGGTGAGCCTGGCGAGCAGCCTGCCGCGGGTCTCCTTGTCCAGGTCGTCCCCGGACAGGCGACCCACCAGCTCGCCGATCTCCGCGCGCCGTTCCAGTGACGGCTCCGCGGAGGCGTTGTCGTCGACCTCACCGTCGTCCTGGGACATGACGGATCAGGCCGCGCACTCGGTGCAGACCGGCTCGCCGTTCTTCTCCTTGGCGAGCTGGCTGCGGTGGTGGACCAGGAAGCAGGAACTGCAGGTGAACTCGTCGGCCTGCCGCGGGATGACCTTGAAGGTCAGTTCCTCGTTGGACAGGTCGGCGCCCGGCAGCTCGGCGACCTCGCCGGCGTCCAGGTCCTCGTCGATGATCCCCGCCGACTTGTCGGTACGGCGCGCCTGCAGTTCCTGCAGGCTGTCCTCACCCAGGTCGTCGTCGGTCTTGCGTGGGCTGTCGTAGTCGGTGGCCATTCTTTCTCCATCCCCCTCTGTTGCCTGCTGGGGCGCCGCCCAGAGGCTCCGTCCTCTTTATGCGCCCCGTCGCGCGGATGTAACGCTCGACGGGGCAATCTTGTGCCCGGATCGGGCGGGAAATTCTGTCACGGTTTGTGACTCGCAACACACGAGGCGCAACAAACCACTCCGGTGACTCTGCTCACGCCGCGCGGTGTACGCGCCCGAAAAGCCCGGCCCACAAAGCGATACGCGCTCCCCGAGAGAACCTTTTGGGAGCGCTGCCGCGGCGGGGATCATACCTGGGAACGGCCGTGCTGCGAGTCATCAACCGGCCAGGCCCCCGAAAAAAGCCTGCGAGAGCATGGTTGCTGTGGCGAACAACACCCCGGCGACCGCCGTCTGACCAGACAGGAAGCTCGACAAAAGCACAGAAGCAGATATGGCGCTCATACGTCCTACGTAACGCGATATCGTCGCGGCCTGAATGCATCAAGCCGTGTGCATCCATGACCTGGGAGGGGTCGAATGCCGAAGTACGCTCCACTGGAGCCCGGTGACCCGACTTCGTTGGGCTCTTACGAAGTCGTCGGCCGCCTCGGCGCCGGTGGGCAGGGCGCCGTCTATCTGGGGCGGACCGGCGCCGCCGGCTGGGTCGCCATCAAGTTCCTCCACGCCCAGATGAACGCCGACCCGCAGGCGCGCGCCCGGTTCGTCCGCGAGGTCGCCGCGGCCAAGAAGGTCAAGCCGTTCTGCACCGCCCAGATCATCGAAGCGGACGTCGACAGCGACAAGCCCTACGTCGTCACCGAGTTCATCGACGGGCCGTCCCTGCACGACCTGGTCGCCCAGCAGGGCCCGCGCGGCGAGACCGAGCTGCGGCACCTGGCCATCGGGATGCTGACGGCCCTCGCGGCGATCCACGAGGAAGGGATCGTCCACCGCGACTTCAAGCCGAACAACGTGCTGATCGCCGATGACGGCCCGCGCGTGGTCGACTTCGGCATCGCCAGGACCGTCAACTCCCAGGAGAGCGCGGTCACCGCGACCGGCATGGTCGTCGGCACCCCCGGCTACCTGGCGCCCGAGCAGCTCACCGGCGCCCCCCTCCAGTCGACGGTCGACATCTTCGCGTTCGGCGCGACCATGGTCTTCGCCGCCACCGGCCAGTCGCCGTTCGAGGCCGAGACCCTGCCCGTCATCATCAACCGGATCCTCAACGACGAGCCCGACCTGTCGGCGCTGCCGGAGTCGCTGCGGCCGGTGATCGCCCGCTGTCTGGCCAAGGACATGGCGCAGCGGCCCGCCGCGATCGACGCGCTGACCGATCTGATGCCGAGCCTGCGGGACCTGCGCAGCAGGGGCGGCCAGGGCGCGTCGACCGACGAGGTGCTCCAGCAGGGCACCCAGATCGCCTCGCAGCTCCCCACGCCGCCGCCGCGGCACACGCCCGCGCCGCAGCCGTTCGCG
>NZ_BAAGZI010000357.1:0-6154 GCF_054778695.1 Actinocorallia lasiicapitis | reverse complement strand
GGCCGCCGCCCCGCTGCTCCCTGCGGAGCGGCGCGGCGGCGGGCTGGCGCTCGTCCAGACCGGCCAGGCCGTCGGCCGCTTCTGCGGCTCGCTGGCCTTCGGCGCGGCGTGGACCTGGTGGGGTACCGGACCGTGCCTGGTCGCGGCCATGGTCCTGCTGGCGGCGACCGCGCTCTACGCGTCGATGACCCCGGCGCCGAGCAGGCCGAACAGCAGCAGTCCGACGATCACCCGGTAGACGATGAACGCGCCGAGCGTGTGCTTGGCGACGTACCGCAGCAGCCACGCGATCGACGCGTAGGCCACCAGGAACGACACGATCGTGCCGACCGCGAGCGACGGCACGCCGACCGTCCCGCCCACGGCGTCCTTCAGCTCGTACACGCCCGCGCCGGTCAGCGCCGGGATCGACAGGAAGAACGACAGCCGCGTCGCCGCGACCCGATCCAGGCCGCGCAACAGACCGAACGACAGCGTCGCGCCCGACCGGGAGAATCCGGGGAACAGCAGCGCGAGGATCTGCGACGAACCGACGATCATCGCGTCGGCGAAGGTGACGTCCTTCTCACCGCGCTTGAGCGTCGCGACCCGGTCGGCGTACCACATCACCCCGGAGCCGACGATCAGCGAGCCCGCCACCACCCAGAGCGAGGCCAGCGGTCCCGTGATCAACGGTTTGGCCGCGATGCCCACGATCACGATCGGAATCGTGGAGAAGATCACCCACCAGGCGAACTGCGAGTCGTGGCTCCTTCGCTCCTCGGCGTTGAACAGCCCCTTCACCCAGGCCATCGTGAACCTGCGGATGTCCTTGAAGAAGTAGACGAGCACCGCGGCGATCGCCCCGACCTGGATGACGGCGCTGAAGCCGACCACCGAGTGGTCGTCGACCGGGATGCCCATCAACCCCTCAACGATCTTGATGTGCCCGGTGGAGGAGATCGGCAGGAACTCCGTGACCCCCTCGACCACACCCAGCACCGCGGCTTCCCAGACCTCGATCACGCTCAACCCGTCGATCCCTTCCGATAACACGCAAAGAGGCCGTCCAGAGGACGGCCTCTCGATCGTGCATCAGAATGTCAGATGCCCCAGGCTGAGCGCAGCGGCATGCCCGACACGCCGGAAGAAGGTAGTTTCACCCCGAGGATCTGATGGAGCTGGATGGCGTTCTTGTCGAAGCCCAGCCGGCACCCCGCCATGTAGAGCCGCCACACCCTGGCCGTCGCCTCGCCGACCTCGGCGACCGCCTCGTCCCAGTGGTCGTCGAGGTTGCGGCACCAGTCGCGCAACGTCATCGCGTAGTGCTCGCGGAGGTTCTCCTCATGGCGGATCTCGAACCCGCTGTCGTTCATCGCCGTCAGCAGGAAACCGGGACCTTCCAGTTCACCGTCCGGGAAGACGTACCGGTTGATGAAGCCGTCCGGGCGGATCGAGGCCTGCGTGTTGTCCGGACGGGTGATCGAGTGGTTCAGCATCCGGCCGCCCGGCTTGAGCTTCCGGTTGAGGAACGCGAAGTAGGCCGGGACGTTGGCCTGGCCGATGTGCTCGGTCAGACCGATGGAGCTGACCGCGTCGAACCCGGCCTCCGGGACGTCCCGGTAGTCGAGATGGCGCACCTCGGCCAGTTCCGACAGGCCCGCCTCGGCGATGGCCTTCTGCGCCCACTCCGCCTGCTGCTTCGACAGGGTGACGCCCAGCGCCTTCACCCCGTACTCGCGGGCCGCGTGCATGACCATGCCGCCCCAGCCGCAGCCGACGTCCAGCAGCCGCATCCCCGGCTCCAGGCCGAGCTTGCGCGCCACCAGATCGAACTTGAGGGCCTGCGCCTCCTCCAGCGAGGAGCCCAGGGTCGGATAGACGGCACAGGTGTAGGCCATCGACGGGCCCAGCACCCACTCGTAGAACTTGTTCGACACGTCGTAGTGGTGCTGGATCGCCTCGGCGTCGCGCGCCTTGGTGTGCCGCCGCCACTTGGAGGTCCTGCGCACCTCCTGCGCGGGCGGGCGGACCCGCGTCGCGGCCGCGGCCCGCAGCAGCGGGTCGTCGGCGACGCTGGCCAGCACCTTCATCCGGTCGGTGACCTTCAGGCCCTGCATCGTGTCCGACAGCCGGAGCAGGGTCTCGTACATGTCGCCCTGGACGTCGATGTTGCCCGTCACGTACGCGCGGGCCAGACCGAGCAGCCCGGGTGAGCGGATCAGGTAGGAGACCGCGTAGGGCGTCTTGATCTCGATCCGGACGTCGGCGGCGGGACTGCCCGCACGGCTGCCGTCGTAGGCCGCGAACTCTACGGGGACTTCCTCCCCGTTCGTCACTTTCTCAAAGACCTTCGCCAGGGTCATGAGCCCCTCACACACTTCTCGTATAGGTCGTACAGCCTGCTTCCGGAGTCGTACCGCTCCTTCAGCTCCCGGTAGGTGGTGCCGTCGTAATGCCGCCAGAACTCCTCGCGCGAGTAGAAGGCGGTCGAGTACAGGGACTTGTGTCCCCGCAACGAATCGACGACACGCTCGATGCGGCGGTTGTGGTGGTCGGGGAGCTTGCCCGGCTGCTGCGGGACCGTGCCCCAGAATCCGACGTTCACATAACTGCGGCCCTGCTCCAGGGGGTAGAGCGGCCAGTTCTCCCGCGACCGGAGCGGGCAGAGCCAGATGGGGCTCATCCGCACCTCGTCATGGAAGAAGTCGAGGAACCGGGGGAGGTTCTCGGTGGGGACCTCGATGTCCTGGATCACGTCCTCGCGGGGCGGCTTTCCCGTCCAGCGGTCGATGCGCGCCGTGAAATGCGAGCGCTTGTCCCAGGCGACGAGCTTGCGGTAGACGTCCGAGCGCTTCTTCGCGTCCGGCCAGAGCCTGCGGACCAGGGGTTTCTTCAGCCCGAACGCGCCCGAACACCAGAACCAGTCGGTGTCCCAGCGCCACAGGTAGTCGTGGACGGTCAGGAAGTCCGTGCCGCGCTCCCGAAGCGACCGGTAGTAGATGTTCTGACCCGTGTAGTCCGACGTGTACGGAGCCTCGTCGACGAACTCGCCCGTCGTGATGTAGATCTCGCCGGGACCGAACACCGTGCCGTCGATGAAGTCCGCGTCGGGACCGAGTTCGTCGATCGCGGCGACCGCCCGCTCGGCGTCGTCGAAGCGGTGGTGGCGGAGCCGCACATACGGCTTGACCGGCACCAGATCGATCGTGATCTTCAGCGCGTACCCGAGGGTTCCGTAGGAGTTCGGGAAGCCGAAGAACAGATCGCTGTGCTCGTTGTCGCGGGTGGCCGTGACGATCTGGCCGTCTCCGGTCAGGACCTCCAGCTCCCGCACCCCCTCGTGCGGCAGGCCGTACCGGTACGAGCTGGACTCGATGCCCAGGCCCGTCACCGCGCCGCCGAGCGTGATGGTCTTCAGCTGAGGGACCACCGTCGGCATCAGCCCGTACGGCAGGGTCGCCTCGACCAGGTCCTCGTAGGTGGTCATGCCCTGGACGACGGCCGTGCGGGCCGCCGCGTCGACGCTCAGGACCTTGTTGAAGCCGCCGACGTCCAGGCCGGGAGCCGCGGGTGCGTCCCGGAAGCGGAACAGATTGGACGTGGTCTTCGCCAAGCGCACCGGTGCGCCGGGCGGGATCGCGTCATAGGACGCGCGTAGGGCCGTGACAGCCTCGTCATGTGAGGATCCGACTGCGAGCATGGGCGCCTCCCTTCTCCGATCTTCACACTTGTCAGATCACATAAACCTCCGCCGCTCTGGAAAATTCCTCGGTACGCCGTGCGCTACTTGAGGAAACGCACGGTGTACGGGTAGGCGAAGGAGCCCTGTGCTACCGCCGACAGGGCCGCGATCAGCGCGATCAGCCATGCGGCGAGGTACAGCAGTGACCCGATGCCGAACGTCACGATGGTGATGACCAGCAGAGTCAGTTGGAAGTTGACTGCGGCCGCCGCGTGCCTCCGCACATAGGCCGACCGTTTCCCACTAAAAAGGAGAAAGAGGAGAGGGCCCACGAAAAGGGTCGCGATCCCGGAGGCGTGCGCGAGACCGGCCAGCATCCGATCCTCACCGGTGACGGTTTCGGAACTCGAAGGAAGCACGAGGTCACGCGTCAGCAAGGCCAGATCCCCGTAGGTCTTGCTCGTCATCGCCAGATGGACCCGCTGGTCCCGCTCCTCGCCGTCCAGCCGCCCCTCGGCGAAGGCCTGGTTGAGCTGGTCGATGACGGGCTCCCGCTCGGCGTGCCCGACCCGCAGATGAGTGATGTCCATAAGACGATGCTGGACGCTCCCCGCCCCGTTGCCCATCCGGGACATCCCTGAGACTTCCCCCATCTCCCGGCTCAGGCCGCCTTCTGCGCCGCGCGACGCTCGGTGAACTGGCGGCCCGGCTGGAACTTGGCGCCGTGGAACAGCTCGGTGACCGTCACGAAGTGGAAGCCGCGGCCCGCCAGGCCCTCCAGGATCGCCGGGACCGCGGTGACCGTTGAAGGGTGGATGTCGTGCATGAGGACGACGTCGCCGCGGCGCGTCTCGGACAGGACGCGGCGGGAGACCGTCCCGGCGTCGCGGTCCTTCCAGTCGAGCGGGTCGACCGCCCACATGATCTGCGGCATCCCCATCGACTTCGCGACCGCCGAGACCTGCGCGTCGGTCGAGCCGTAGGGCGGGCGCAGCAGCGTGGGCGTGACGCCCGCGGTCTGCTGCACGATGTCGTTGGTGCGCTGGAGCTGGCTGCGGACCCCGCTCTCCGACATCCGGGCCAGATCGGAATGGTCCCAGCTGTGGTTCGCGATCTCATGGCCGGCGGCGACCTCGTCGCGGACCAGGTCAGGGTGCTCCTTGACCATGGCGCCGACCACGAAGAACGTGGCCTTGGCCTGGTACTTGTCCAGGATGCGGAGCAGGCGCGCGGTGTCGGGCATCGGGCCGTCGTCGAAGGTCAGCGCCACGCACTTGACCTTGGCGCAGTTCGTCAGGCCGTCGCCGTCGCGGATCAGGGCGCGCCGGGCGTCAGGGTCGGGGTTGCCGACCGAGACCACCACCGGGGCGGACTCCTGCCGTGCGGCGACCTGAGCCACATCAACGGCGTTGACCTGTCCGCAGGCCGTCGCGGTCAGGGCCGCGACGATCGCTATCGACAGTTTCCCTCGCATCTTCATCTCCCCCATACACCGGCAAACCGATGGTGATCATGCCCATACGCAGGGTGGTGGGAACCGAACTGGGGGGATTTTCCGTTATCGTTGCGCATTCACTTTTCACCGTGGGAGCGTCATGAGGTTCTGGGACCGGTTCGGAATCCGGCGCAACAGGGGTGAGGCGATCGTCCGGTTCGACCGGGAAGCGATGCCTTCGGACGTCGAAGCGCTGATCGAGTTCGCCCGCAGCCGGCGCGGCGTGGAGTTCTTCGTCGAACCGGAGACCTTCGCCACCGACACGACGGCCATGGCGGTCGCCCACGACGGCGAGTGGACCAGGCGCCGGGTCGGCTCCCCCGCCGTGATCCGCAAGGTCGCCCGCGATCTCGCGCTGCCCGTCTACGACGTGCAGATCGTCGGCTATCCGGCGCGGATGCGGGAGTGGAACGCCCGCAACAAGCACACCCGCGGCACGCTCTGAGAAGAGTTGTCCACAGCCCGTGATTCGGCGGGCGCGTTTTTCTGGTTGGGTCGGGTGCATGGACGACATGCGCAAGAACACCACTCCCCTGGTCATCCGCGGTCCCCGCGATCTCGCCGGCGCCGTGCCCTTCCTGCTGGGCTTCCACCCCGAGGACAGCCTCGTCGCCGTCGGGTGCGGCGGCCCGCACACCTCATGCGCGCTGCGGTTCGCTTTACCGCTGAGCGGTGAGGCCGCGCACCATCTGGCCGCGATCCTGGCCCAGCACCGGTTCACCGCGGCGATGCTCGTCGCCTACGGCTCGGCCGAGGTGGCCGAGGGTTCCGTGGCGGCGGTCCGGCAGGCGCTCGGCGAGCTCGGGCTGCCGGTCCGCGAGGCCGTCCGGGTGCACGAAGGGCGGTACTGGTCCTATCTGTGTGAATCCCCTGAGTGCTGCCCGGTCGAGGGCGCCGAGCTCGGCACCTCGGCGCTCCAGGCCCAGGCCGTGGTCGACGGGCTGGTCGCGCTGCCCAGCAGGGCCGCGCTGGCCGAGACCCTCGCGCCGGTCGCC
>NZ_BAAGZI010000356.1:0-6166 GCF_054778695.1 Actinocorallia lasiicapitis | reverse complement strand
CGTCGACCTGCCGCTGAACGCCTGGGAGGTGTACTCCGATCAGCTCGCCGTCACCGGCCCCGGCGAGGCGTGGCCGCCCGAGCCGCCCGTCCTGCTGGCGGGGCCCGCCGAGATGCTGGCGGAACTCCTGCTTCCGGCGCTCGCGCCGCTGCTGAAGGACGGCGTCCGGCTCCGGGTGACCACGGGCCTCGCGGACGATCTGCTGGCGGGCCTGCGCGCGGGCACGTTCGACCTGGTCGTCTCGGCGGTCCGCCCACGCGGCCGGACCCTGCGCGCGGAACCGCTGAACGACGAGGAGTTCGTCCTGGTCGCCTCGCCGGAGCTGGCCGCCCGTCTCGGCCCCGACGCCCTCACCCCCACGGCCCTGTCAGCCGCGCCCCTCCTGGCCTACGCCGAGGACCTCCCGATCCTGCGCCGCTACTGGCGCCACGTCTTCGGAACCCGCCTGGTCGCCGCCCCGTCCCTGGTCGTCCCCGACCTCCGCGCCCTGAAGGCCGCGGCCCTCGCGGGCGCGGGCGTCACCGTCCTGCCCCGCTACCTCTGCACCACCGAACTGGCCGCCGGCTCCCTCCGCCTCCTCCTCGATCCCTCCGACCCCCCGATCAACACCACTTTCCTCGTCCACCGAGCAGGCGCCCACCTCTCGCCCCACACCCGCCTGGTCCGCGACCACCTCCTCACCGCCCGGTACTGACCCGGATGAGCAGCTCCAGAGCTGTTCTGGTGCTGGTCGGGGGCAGATAGCGTGGGGGCATGATCGAGGTGCGTGGGCTTACCAAGCAGTACGGGAGCAAGGTCGTCGTCGACCGGGTGGATTTCACGGTGCGGGCGGGGGTCGTCACCGGGTTTCTCGGGCCCAACGGGGCTGGGAAATCCACGACGATGCGGATGATGTTGGGGCTGGATGCGCCCACGTTCGGGTCGGCCACGATCAATGGGGTGGCGTATACGGCGTTGGGGGCGCCCTTGCGGGAGGTCGGGGCGCTGCTGGACGCCAAAGCCGTGCACGGGGGGCGGTCGGCTTACAACCATTTGCTGTGGATGGCGCGGAGCAACGGGATTCCGCGGCGGCGGGTCGATGAGGTGCTGGGGCTGGTCGGGCTGCAGGACGTCGCCAAGAAGCAGCCGAAGGGGTTCTCGCTGGGGATGGGGCAGCGGCTCGGGATCGCCGCGGCGCTGCTCGGCGACCCCGGTGTGCTGCTGTTCGACGAGCCCGTCAACGGCCTCGACCCCGAAGGCATCCTCTGGATCAGGCAGCTCATGCGCGCCCTCGCCGCCGAAGGACGCACGGTGTTCGTCTCCAGCCATCTGATGTCGGAGATGGCCGTGACGGCCGACCACCTCGTGGTCATCGGCCGCGGCCGGATCCTCGCCGACACGTCGATGTCGGCGTTCATCGCCACCGACGCGTCCAGCCATGTGCGCGTCGCCTCACCGCAGGCCACCGAGCTGGCCCGGCTGCTCACCGAACGCTCCTGGCGGGTCGAACCGGACGAGACGGGCGCTCTGCGGGTGTTCGGGCCGACCACCCGCGAGGTCGGTGACGTCGCGGGCGACGCCGGGCTGCGGCTCCACGAACTGACCCAGGTCCAAGCCTCGCTGGAAGAAGCGTTCATGCGTCTGACCAGCGATTCCGTCGAATATCAGGCCGCGCAGACGGCGCAGCCCGCCTACTCCGTTCCCGGGAGCCACCGATGAGCACCGCCACCCTGCCCGCCGGAACCGCCAAGCCGGCCCGCGCCACCTTCGGCGACACCCTGTTCGCCGAGTGGACGAAGCTGGTCACGGTCCGCTCCACGTTCTGGACCCTGCTGGCCGGCATCGTGATCTCGATCGGGATCAGCGCCGCGGTGGCGGCCGCCGTCACCGCCGGCTATTCGGAGCTCGGCGACTCCGAGAAGGCCTCGTTCGACGCCACCGGTTTCGGCCTGGCCGGGCTGAGCCTGGGCATTCTCGCGTTCGCCGTCCTCGGCGTCCTGGTGATCACGTCCGAGTACTCGAGCGGCATGATCCGCACGTCGCTGGCCGCGATGCCGCGCCGGGTGGACCTGCTCGCCGCCAAGGCGCTGGTCCTGTTCGGCGTCGTCCTGGTGGTCGGTGAGATCGTCTCGTTCGGTTCCTTCTTCCTGAGCCAGCTGATCTTCTCGGGCAAGGACCTCGAGGCGACGCTCACCGAGCCGGGCGTGTTCCGGGCGGTCGTCGGCGGCGGTCTGGTCCTGGCCGTCACGGCTCTGCTGGGTCTGGGGGTCGGCACGCTGCTCCGCAATGTCGCGGGTTCCGTCACCGTGATCCTGGGCGTCCTGTTCGTGGCCCCGATCATCGGCGGTTTCCTGCCCGGCTCCGCCGGCGAAACGATCAACAAGTTCCTCCCGTCGAGCGTCAGCGGCACCATCACCACGGTCGTCCCGCCCGACGACGGCCTCTCCCCCTGGACCGGCTTCGCCCTCTACACCCTCTACGCCCTGATCCTGCTGGCCCTGGCCACCTTCCGCCTCAAAAAATCCGACGCCTGACCGGTCCCACGCCAAAAAGCGCCACGCCTCTCCGGGGACGTGGCGCTTTTCGTTTCGCCGGCCCGGTCGGCGGCCGCTCGAGGTCAGTGGTGGCGGCGGGTGGTTAGGCGGGTTTTGAGGGCTTGGAGGCGGGATTTGGTGCGGGGGTCGCGGGCCAGGCGTTCGGCGTGGGCGCGGGCGGTTCGGCCCTGGGGGCTGCGGAGGAAGGCTTGGATTCGTTGGACTAGTGAAGGCATGGGGGCTCCTGGGGAGTTGGGTGGGCGGGCAGTAGTCGCTTACCCGGGATCGGGCGGGTCATCCCGGGAGCGGCGAGGGTTGACATTAAGTTCATGTAGTGAACAAAATGTGGCCATGTTGGTCGCCGGGGTGGATTCGAGTACGCAGAGTGTGAAGGTCGTGCTCTGTGACGGGGAGAGCGGGGAAGTCGTCGGGCAGGGGGCGGCGGCGCATCCCGAAGGGACGTCCTGTGCGGCGGGGGAGTGGTGGGAGGCGCTGCGGCGGGCTGGGGAAGGGCTGCTGGAGCGGGCCGCGGCGGTGGCCGTCGCGGGGCAGCAGCACGGGATGGTCGTGGTCGACGGGGCGGGGGTTCCGGTCAGGGACGCGCTGCTCTGGAACGACACCCGGTCGGCGGGGGCGGCGCGGGAGCTCGTCGCGGAGCTGGGCGGGCCGGGGGAGTGGGCGCGGGCCACCGGGAGCGTGCCCACGGCCTCGTTCACGGTGACCAAGCTGCGGTGGCTGGCCGAGCACGAGCCGGAAGCGGCCGCGCGGGGCGTCGCGGTGCTGCTGCCGCACGACTATCTGACGTGGCGGCTCGGATCCGACGGATATGTCACCGATCGGGGGGACGCCTCCGGCACCGGCTATTGCTCCCCGGCCACAGGACAGTGGCTGCCCGGAAGGCTGAAAGCGGCCTTCGGGCGAGACCTGGAGCTGCCGCGGATCGCCGGCCCAGGGGAACGCGTCGGGACGACGGCGTGGGGCGCGGCCCTGGCGGCGGGGACGGGCGACAACATGGCCGCCGCGCTCGGCCTCGGGCTCGCCCCGGGCGAAGTCGCGGTCTCCCTGGGCACCTCGGGCACCGCGTTCACCGTCGCCGGAACCCCCAGCGCTGACCCGTCGGGGGCGGTCGCCGGGTTCGCCGACGCGACCGGCCGCTACCTCCCCCTGGTCTGCACGCTGAACGCGGCACGGGTGCTCACCTCGACCGCCGCGATGATCGGCGCGACCCTCGACGAGCTGTCCGAGCTCGCGCTCCGCGCCGAACCGGGCGCCGGTGGCCTGACGCTCCTGCCCTACCTGGACGGCGAACGCACCCCGAACCGCCCCGACGCCGACGGCGTGCTGCGCGGCCTCACCACCCGCAACGCCACCCGCGAGAACCTGGCCAGGGCCGGGGTCGAGGGGATGCTGGCCGGGCTCGCCGAAGCCGTCGACGGCGTCGGGGCGCGGCCCGAACGGATCGTGCTGATCGGCGGCGCGGCCGCCGCCGAGGCCGTCCGGCGGATCGCGCCCGAGGTGTTCGGGGTTCCTGTCGCCGTCCCGCGGGCCGCCGAGTACGTCGCGCTCGGGGCGGCGCGGCAGGCCGCGTGGGCGCTCACCGGCGCCCTGCCCGACTGGCCGGGCGCCCCCGCAGAACTCTTCACCGCGACGCCCCGTCCGGTGATCCGCGCACAGCACGTCGCCCTCCGCGACGCCACCCAGCACTGGACCGAGGAAAGATCATGACCAACGCCCCGCAGGAGAAGTTCTCGTTCGGCCTCTGGACGGTCGGCTGGGCCGCCCAGGACGTCTTCGGCTCCGCCACCCGGGCCCCGATGTCCGCGGAACGCGCCGTCCACAAGCTCGCCGAGATCGGCGCGTACGGCGTGAACTTCCACGACAACGACGTGTTCGCGTTCGACGAGTCCGACCGCGAGGAGCGGCTCGCCGCGTTCCGCAAGGCCCTCGCCGAGACGGGCCTGGTCGTCACGACGGCCACCACCAACCTGTTCTCGCATCCCGTTTTCAAGGACGGCGCGTTCACCGCCAACGACCGTGACGTCCGGCGGTTCGCCCTCGCCAAGGTGATGCGGAACCTCGATCTGGCCGCCGAGCTGGGCGCGCGGACCTATGTCTGCTGGGGTGGCCGGGAGGGCGCCGAGTCGGGTGCGGCCAAGGACGTCCGTGCCGCGCTCGACCGCTACAAGGAGGCGTTCGACGTCCTCGGCGGCTATGTGCTGGAGCAGGGCTACGATCTGCGGTTCGCGATCGAGCCGAAGCCGAACGAGCCGCGCGGCGACATCCTGCTGCCGACCATCGGCCACGCCCTCGCCTTCATCGACGAGCTGGAGCATCCGGAGCTCGTCGGCCTCAACCCGGAGGTCGGGCATGAGGAGATGGCGGGGATGAACTTCGCGCACGGCGTCAGCCAGGCGCTCTGGCACGGCAAGCTGTTCCACATCGATCTGAACGGCCAGCACGGCCCCCGCTACGACCAGGATCTGCGGTTCGGCGCGGGCAACGTGCAGGGCGCTTTCTGGACGGTCGACGCGCTGGAGTCGGGCGGCTACGACGGCCCCGTCCACTTCGATTTCAAGCCGCCGCGCACCGAGGACGATCACGGGGTGTGGGTGTCGGCGCGCGCCTGCATGACCAACTATCTGATCCTGCGGGACAAGGTCCGCGCGTTCCGCGCCGACCCGGAGGTGGTGGCGGCGCTGGCGGACGCGCGGGTCGCCGAGCTGGCCGTCCCGACCCTGGCCGACGGCGAGACCTGGCGTACGCTGCGGGACATGACCCATGATCCGGACGCTCTGGCCGCGCGCGGCATGGCGTTCGAACGTCTCGACCAGCTCGCTCTCGAGCATCTGTATGGCGTTCGCTGACGGTCCGGCCTCCCCGGCGACGGTCCGCAGGCACAACGCCCGGCTGGTTCTCGCCCAGGTCCGCGCGCACGGCTCCCGGTCCCGCGCGGATCTGGCGCGGGACACGGGCCTGGCGAAGGCCGCGATCTCGGGGATCGTCGCCGATCTGCTGGAGGCGGGGCTGCTCGCCGAGACGGGCCTGGTCGCGGGCGGCGGACGGGGCCGTCCGGTCACCCTGCTGGAGCTGGACGGCGGCCCCGCGGTCGCGTTGGGCGTCGAGGTGAACGTCGACTTCCTCAACGCCGTGGCCGTGACCCTCTCCGGCGAGGTCGTGCTCAGGGAACGGATCGCCGTCGACGCCCCCACCCCGGACGAGGCCCGTGACCTGGTTCGCGGTCTCGCCCAGAAACTGGACCGTCCGCTGCTGGGCGCGTGCGTGGCCGTTCCCGGACTGGTCGATCCGGACACTGCGACGGTCCGGCACGCCCCCAACCTGCACTGGCGCGACGTCCGGGTGGCGGGCTGGCTGCCGGGCGGCGCGCACTGCGACAACGACGCCAACCTCGCGGTCGTCGCCGAGCACCGCAGGGGCGCGCCCGCCGACGCCGCCTATCTGACAGGCACCGTCGGCATCGGCGCGGGCCTGCTCCTGGACGGCCGCGTCTACCGGGGCGGTTCCGGATACGCCGGAGAGATCGGGCATATGCCGATCGCCGGGAACGAGGTGCGCTGCGGCTGCGGCCGGACGGGCTGCTGGGAGGCGGTCGTCGGCCTGGACGCCCTGTGCCGCCGCGCCCTGCCCGGCTTCGA
>NZ_BAAGZI010000355.1:0-6218 GCF_054778695.1 Actinocorallia lasiicapitis | reverse complement strand
CACCGCGCCGAGCAGCCGCCGCCCCGAGAGCTGGACGCCGAGCGCGCGGGCGCGGGCGGCGGCCTCCTGGGGGTCGGAGTAGGCGTGGGCGAGGATCCCGCTGATGATCGTGCCGTGGGCCTGGCGTTCCAGGGACGCCTCGTGCCGGTCGAGGAGCCGGCCCAGCGCGAGCGTGGTGGCGGCGCGTTCGATGAGGACGACCTCGCGAGGGGTCGGCGGGGTCTCCGGCAGGATGATCAACCGGCCCCAGCCCTCGCCGGGCGCGCCGACGACCGTCACGAGCCAGCCGGACGCCTCGTCGTAGGTGGTCCGCTCGTCGGGGCGGACGGCGCGGGAGCGGGTCTCCCAGGAGTTGAGGAGCTCGGCGGGGTCGCGCCCCGCGGCGTCGGCGGCGAGCACCTGGTGCGACAGGTTCTCCAGGACGGCGGGCCGCCCGGCCAGGGTCGCCACCTGCCGCACCACCTCGGCGGGCGGGGCGCCCTCGACGGAGAGCTGGGTGAAGATCTCGTGGAGCTGCTCCGAGGCGCGGAGCTCTTCGAGCTGGGCGTCGAGGATCCGGGCGTGGATGGCCTCGGTGACGTCCACGAACAGGGTCTCGCGGCCCAGCGTGATCACCGGGACGCCCTCGGACTCGGCGGCGGCGACCAGCGCGGGCGGCAGATCGCCCTGGTAGCGGCGGCCCAGCTCGACCATCAGCCCGCTCACGCCGACCGTGGCGAGGCTCTTGACGTACTCGCGGAGCTTGGACGCCTCCTCCGGCAGGGCGATGCCGGTGGTGAGGACCAGCTCGCCGCCGCGCAGCAGATGGGCGACGTCGGTGACCTCGGCGACATGAACCCACCGAATCCGGGAATCCAACCGGTCGGATCCCGCGACGACCCTCGGCTGACCGCGCCGTACCGGGTCGAGTTTGAGAACATCGGCCAAGGTGGGAAGCATGGGATCGCACCCTACGAGGAGGAAGAACATGGACGGCTGGACCGAGACGGGCAGCGCACTGATCAAGGAATGGGTGTTCCAGGACTTCGCCGAGGCGATGACCTTCGTCAACCGGGTCGCGGCGGTCGCCGAGGAGGCGAACCACCATCCCGACATCCACATCGTCTGGAACAAGGTCACCCTGACCCTGTCCACCCACGACACCGGCGGGCTGACGGACAAGGACCACGATCTGGCCCGCCGTCTCACCACAGTCTAATCGAACAGAGTGTAAGCGTTTTCCCGATTTCCCCGACAGTTCGCTAGTGGCCCAGACCACGCTGACCAGGGAAGACTGCAGAGCATGTCGGAACTCCTCGCACGCCACCGGGCGGTCATGCCCAACTGGGTGGCCCTCTACTACGACCAGCCGATCGAGATCGTCAGCGGCAAGGGCAACCACGTCGTCGACGCCGAGGGCAACACCTACCTCGACTTCTTCGCGGGCATCCTGACCAACATGATCGGGTATGACGTCGCCGAGGTGCGCGAGGCCGTGGAGCGGCAGATCGCCACGGGGGTCGTGCACACCTCGACCGTGTACCTGCTCCGCGGTCAGGTGGAGCTCGCCGAGAAGATCGCCCGGCTGTCCGGCATCCCGGACGCCAAGGTGTTCTTCACCAACTCCGGCACCGAGGCCAACGAGGCGGCCCTGCTGCTGGCCACCTACGCCCGCAAGAGCAACCAGGTCCTGGCGATGCGCCAGAGCTACCACGGCAAGTCCTTCGGCGCGACGGCCGTCACCTCCAACCGGGCGTGGAAGAACAACGGGTACAGCCCGTTCACCACCAACTTCCTGCACGGCGCCGACCGCCACCTGCCCCAGTTCGCGCGGCTCTCGGACTCCGACTACATCAAGGTGTGCGTCGAGGACCTCCGGCACGTGCTGGCGACCGCGACCGGCGGCGACGTCGCCGCGCTGATCGCCGAGCCGATCCAGGGCGTCGGCGGCTTCACCATGGCCCCCGACGGCCTGTTCGCCGCCTACAAGGAAGTCCTCGACGAGCACGGCATCCTGTTCATCGCCGACGAGGTCCAGACCGGCTGGGGCCGCACAGGGCAGAACTTCTTCGGCATCCAGAACCACGGCGTCACCCCCGACGCGATGACCTTCGCCAAGGGCCTCGGCAACGGCTACGCCGTCGGCGGCGTCGTCGCCCGCGGCGACCTGATGGACGCCCCGCACGCGATCGGCCTGGCCACCTTCGGCGGCAACCCGATCTCGATGGCCGCCGCCAACGCGACCCTCGACTACGTGCTCTCCCACAACCTCCAGGCCAACGCCGCCCGCACCGGCCAGATCATCATCGACGGCCTGCGCGAAGCCGCCAAGGAGCTGCCGTTCGTCGGCGAAGTCCGCGGCAAGGGCCTGATGTTCGCGATCGAGCTCGTCGACGCCGAGACCGGCACCCCGGCGCCGGCGCTCGCCGCGAAGATGATGGAGGAGACCAAGCAGCGCGGCCTCCTCGGCGGCAAGGGCGGCCTGTACGGCAACGTCATGCGGATGGCGCCGCCGCTGACCCTGACCGAGGCCGAGGCCCGTGAGGGCCTGGCCATCCTCGTCGACTCCCTGAAGGCCCTCGCATGAGCAAGCACGTCACCCACTGGATCGCCGGCAAGCCGTTCACCGGCACGTCCGAGCGTGTCGGCGACATCTACAACCCGGCTACCGGCCAGGTCACCGGCACCGTCGACTTCGCCGCCCAGGCCGAGATCGACGAGGTCGTCGCCGCCGCCAAGGCCGCGTTCCCGGCCTGGCGCGACGCGTCGCTGTCCAAGCGCGCGCAGACCCTGTTCCGCTTCCGTGAGCTGCTGGTCCGCGACTCCGCCGAACTGGCGAAGATCATCTCCGCTGAGCACGGCAAGGTCGAGTCGGACGCCGCCGGCGAGGTCGCCCGCGGCCTCGAAGTGGTCGAGTTCGCCTGCGGGATCCCGCACCTGCTCAAGGGCGGGTTCTCCGAGAACGTCTCGACCAAGGTCGACGCCTACTCGATCCTCCAGCCGCTGGGCGTGGTCGCGGGGATCACCCCGTTCAACTTCCCGGCCATGGTGCCGATGTGGATGTTCCCGGTGGCGATCGCGTGCGGGAACACGTTCGTGCTCAAGCCGTCCGAGAAGGACCCGAGCGCCGCGATCAAGATCGCTGAGCTCTGGGCCGAGGCGGGCCTGCCGGAGGGCGTGTTCAACGTCCTGCACGGGGACAAGGTCGCCGTGGACGGGCTGCTGGAGCACCCGGACGTCAAGGCCGTCTCGTTCGTGGGGTCGACCCCGATCGCCCGGTACATCTACGAGACCGCGGCCCGCAACGGCAAGCGCGTCCAGGCGCTCGGCGGCGCGAAGAACCACATGCTGGTCCTGCCCGACGCCGACCTCGACCTGGCCGCCGACGCGGCCGTCAACGCGGGCTTCGGCTCCGCCGGCGAACGCTGCATGGCGATCTCCGCGCTGGTCGCGGTCGAGCCCATCGCCGACGAGCTGATCGCCAAGATCAAGCAGCGGGTCGACGGCCTCAGGACCGGCCCGGGCAACGACCCGACCTCTGACATGGGCCCGCTGGTCACCCAGGTGCACCGCGACAAGGTCGCCTCCTACCTGACCTCCTCGGTCGAGCAGGGCGCCACCCTCGTCGTGGACGGCCGCGAGGGCCTGCCCGAGGGCGACGGCTTCTGGCTCAAGCCCACCCTGATCGACCACGTCACCGCCGAGATGGACTGCTACCGGGACGAGATCTTCGGCCCCGTCCTGTCGGTCCTGCGGGTCTCGACGTTCGACGAGGCGATGGCCCTGCTCGACGCCAACCCCTACGGCAACGGCACCGCGATCTTCACCAACGACGGCGGCGCCGCCCGGCGCTTCCAGAACGAGGTCGAGGTCGGCATGGTCGGCATCAACGTGCCGATCCCCGTCCCGATGGCCTACTACTCCTTCGGCGGCTGGAAGGCCTCGCTGTTCGGCGACAGCCACGCCCACGGCACCGAGGGCGTCCACTTCTACACCCGCACCAAGGCCGTCACGGCCCGCTGGCTCGACCCGTCCCACGGCGGCGTCAACCTGGGCTTCCCCACCAACGGCTAGCCCCGCGACCAGGCCCCGCGCCCACCTTCCCCTGGGGTGGCCGCGGGGCCTTTCGCTTGCCCTAGTGGGCGAGGCCGTAGCGGGGATCGGCGGACAGGATGCCGCCGGCGGGGTCGTCGTCGCCGCGGCGGCGGACCAGGTCGGTGGTGGGGCGGAGGATGTCCAGGACGATCAGGAGGCACATCAGGGTGACGGCGCCGAAGCGGGCGAGGACGGCGTAGAAGTAGGTCGGCTCGGTGATGCCGCCCGGCGGGGTGAGGATGTGCGACAGATACCACCAGATGCCGGTGATGTAGACGATCTCGGCGGCCTGCCAGAGCAGGAAGGCCGGCAGTTTCGGGCGGGCGAGGATCGCCAGCGGCAGCAGCCACAGGACGTACTGCGGCGACCAGACCTTGTTGGTGAGCAGGAACGCCGCCAGCGTCAGGAACATGAGCTGCGACAGGCGCGGCGGCCGTTTGGCCGTCAGGGCGATCGCGCCGATGAGCAGGCAGAGCGCCAGGAAGATCCCGGCGGTGGCCAGGTTGAGCTCGCCGTGGTCCAGCTTGAGGAGGTTCTTGTGGTCGAGCAGGTAGAAGATCGAACCCCAGTCGGCGTCCCGTGACGAACTGAGCTTGTAGAAGGTCAGCCAGTTGTCGGTGGCCGCCAGCGCGACCGGGATGTTGGCGAGGCTCCAGGCGACGACCGCCCCGGCCAACAGGCTGCCGAACGCGCGCATCCGGCCGGCGCGGAAGCAGAGCAGCAGGAACGGCCAGAACAGCACGATCGGATAGAACTTCGTGGCGATCGCCATGCCCAGCAGGACTCCCGCGACGAAATGGCCGCGCTCGTGCCAGGCCGCCAGCGCCAGGACCGTCAGCGCCACGGCCAGCATGTCCCAGTTGATGAACAGGGTCATCAGGAGGGTCGGGGCGGCGACGAGCATCCAGCGCGCGCGGGTGGACAGGGCGCCCGCGACCCGTCCGATCGTGTAGACCGTCAGCAGGGCCAGCAGGGTCATGCCGAGGGCCGTCAGATCGAAGTAGGTGCCGGCCCGGACCGCGGAGCCCTCGCCGCCCGGCTCGGTGAGCAGGCCCGCGAGGAGGTTGGCGACCTGCATGAACCAGCCGAGGACCACGGGGTACTCGACGCTGCTCTCGATGTAGGGGGTGAGGTCGCCGGCGAGGCCGCGGTCCCAGAACAGGACGGAGACGTCGGTGTAGCGCGTCCAGCTGTCCTGGCAGTGGGCGGTCCCCCAGAAATGCTGAGAACCGCACGGCACTTTCAGCGCGTACGCGCCCAGCGCCACGATCACCGTCGCCAGCAGCGGCGACCAAGTGACCAGAACCCGCTTCAAAGACCCCCGTGAACTCACGAACGCATATCTTTCCGGCAAATCGCAGATATGGGTAACGCTTGGAGATTTTTCATCGGCAGAAATCCGGCCGCCCCCAGGGGGACGGCCGGATCCGGACGGTGCGTCAGACGGTCGCGGGGACCGACTCCGGGCTCCGCAGCGTCACCGCGGCGATCACTCCGCCGCCCAGCGCCACCGCGGCGGCCGCCAGGAAGGCCGGTGAGTATCCGCCGGTCCCCGCGGTCAGCGCGGTGGCCACGGCCAGCCCCAGCGCCGAGCCGAACTGGTAGGTGACGTTGACGATCCCGGACGCCAGGCCCGCCTCCTGCGGCCGCGCCCCCGACATCGCGGAGATCATCGCGGGAATGAAGACCAGGGCCATGCCGACCGCCGAGACCAGCGAGCCCGGCAGGACGTCGGTGACGTACCGGCCGTCCGCGTCCGCGCTGGCCAGCAGCGCCAGCCCCGCCACCGGCAGCCCCAGCCCGACGACGATCAGCCGCTTGGCGCCGAACCGGCCGATCAGCCGCCCGGTGACGCCGACCATCAGCAGCATCATCAGACCGGTCATCGGCAGCAGCGCCGCGCCGCTCTCGAACGCCCCGAACCCGAGGCCCTGCTGGAGATAGAGGTTGAGGAAGTACCACATCGGGATCCACGCGGCCCCGAGCAGCGCCATCGCGATGTTGGCCGCCGCGAGGTCGGGCGCCCGCCAGATCGCGGGCGGCATCAGCGCGTTCGGCAGCACCCGCTGCGCGGCCAGGAACCCGGCCAGCAGCAGCGCCGCACCCGCGCCGAGCAGCACCGTGGTGCCGGTGGACTGCGCCGG
>NZ_BAAGZI010000354.1:0-6229 GCF_054778695.1 Actinocorallia lasiicapitis | reverse complement strand
ACCAAGGTGGCATGCCCCCACCCTCTCAGGTGATTGAACTCCGGAACCCACTCAAGATCTAGGCATGTAGTACTAGCCGCCCACCACCCCCAGGGCCCCCGAGCCGAACTCACCATCTACCCCATCGACGGCTCCCGCCCCTACCTCGACCACCTCCGCACCACCACCGAAGAATGACCGGCCGACGCGGTGACCCCGCCGCGCCGACCGGCCCCCGGGCTCAGAAGAAGCCGAGTTTTTTGGGGGAGTAGCTGACCAGGAGGTTCTTGGTCTGCTGGTAGTGGTTGAGCATTTGGGCGTGGTTCTCGCGGCCTATGCCGGAGGCCTTGTAGCCGCCGAAGGCGGCGTGGGCGGGGTAGGCGTGGTAGCAGTTGGTCCAGACGCGGCCCGCCTTGATGCCGCGGCCCAGACGGTAGGCGGTGTTGCCGTCGCGGGACCAGACGCCCGCGCCGAGCCCGTAGAGGGTGTCGTTGGCGAGCTTCAGAGCCTCGTCAACGGAGTCGAAGGTCGTGACGGAGACGACCGGGCCGAAGATCTCCTCCTGGAAGACGCGCATGTCGTTCGAGCCCTTGAAGATGGTCGGCTCAATGTAGAAGCCGCCCTCCAGGCCCTTGACGGTGCGGGGGCCGCCGCCGATGAGGACCTCCGCGCCCTCCTGACGGCCGATGTCGAGATAGGACAGGATCTTCTCGTACTGGTCGTTGCTGGCCTGGGCGCCGATCATGGTCAGGGTGTCGAGGGGGTCGCCCGCGACGATCGCGCGGGTCCGTTCGAGGCAGCGGTCCATGAACTCGTCATAGATCGACGAGGCGATCAGCGCGCGCGACGGGCACGTGCACACCTCGCCCTGGTTGAGCGCGAACATCACGAACCCCTCGACGGCCTTGTCGAGGTAGTCGTCGTCGGCCGCCGTGACGTCCGGCAGGAAGATGTTCGGTGACTTCCCGCCGAGCTCCAACGTCACCGGGATGATGTTGTTCGACGCGTACTGCATGATCAGCCGGCCGGTCGTGGTCTCACCCGTGAACGCGATCTTCGCGACCCGCGCGCTCGACGCGAGCGGCTTGCCCGCCTCCACCCCGAACCCGTTCACCACGTTGACGACGCCCGGCGGCAGCAGGTCCGCGATCAGCTCCATGACGAGCAGGATCGTCACGGGAGTCTGCTCGGCCGGCTTGATCACGACGCAGTTGCCCGCGGCGAGCGCCGGTGCGAGCTTCCACGTCGCCATCAGGATCGGGAAGTTCCACGGGATGATCTGCCCGACGACGCCGAGCGGCTCCTGGAAGTGGTAGGCGACGGTGTCCTCGTCGATCTGGCTGATCGACCCCTCCTGCGCGCGGATCACTCCGGCGAAATAGCGGAAATGGTCGATCGCGAGGGGCAGGTCGGCGGCGAGGGTCTCGCGGACGGGCTTGCCGTTCTCCCACGTCTCGGCGACGGCCAGCCGCTCCAGGTTCTCCTCCAGCCGGTCGGCGATCCGGTTGAGGATCAGCGCCCGCTCCGTCGCGGACGTCGCCCCCCATTTCTCGGCGGCCCGGTGCGCGGCGTCCAGCGCCAGCTCGACGTCGGCGGCGCCGGAGCGCGCCACCCGGGTGAAGGTCTGCCCGTTGACGGGGCTCGGATCGTCGAAGTACCGCCCGTCGACGGGCGCCACCCACTGCCCGCCGATGAAGTTGTCGTACTGGGGAGCGAAGCTCACGATCGCGCTCTCGCTGCCCGGAGCCGCATAGGCCATGCCGTCCTCCTCGTCGCCGCTGACCCTTGCGAGCCAACGCGGCCGAGGTTGGCGGAAGGTTGGCGTCAGAGGCGGAGCCGGGACAGGGGCAGTCCGCGGCGGGTGTCTTGCGGGGGCAGCAGGGCGAGCGCGTGCTCGTGGACGGCCAGGTCGTCGGGCCGGTGGGCGCCGTAGCGGAGCGCGGCCTCGGGGTCGGGGGAGCGCAGGACGGCCTCGCGCAACGCCACCTCGATGTGGTCGCGCCAGACCAGGACGCCGGGCGCGTCGGAGTCGGGCAGCAGCGGGCCCCGGTAGGCGGTGAGCGCGGTGTCGAGCCGCCCGTGGTGGAGCGCCGCGAGGACGTCGAGGGCGTCGCAGGTGATCGCGTCGGTGAGTTCGTAGCGGCGGGTGGCCAGCGCCCCGGCGAGGGTGCGGCGCAGATGCGACACCTCGGCCTTCAGCGTGGCGGGGCTGACGGGCCGGTCGCCGTACAGCGCGTCGTGCAGCCGGTCGGGGGACAGGGCGCGCGCCTCCAGCGCCAGCAGCGTGAGGATCTCGAGCTGCCGGGGCCTCAGCCGGACGGGCACCCCGTCGCGGAGCAGTTCCGCGCCGCCCAGGCAGGCCAGATGCCAGCCGGCCCGTCCCGCTTCGACCATCGGGGCCTCGCTGAGCCGCCCCTCGATCGCCGACACCAGCCCCCGGACGGTCGGCAGCGCCCACGGATGTGACCGGTCCCACGTCGAGGAGATGTCGAGGACGCCGAGTACCGCGCCGTCCGGGGTGCGGATCGGGGCGCAGTAGCAGACCCAGCCGTGCAACGCCTCGACCAGGTGTTCCGCCGAGAACACGGTGCTGGGGGTGCCGGTGCGCAGGGCCAGGGCGAGGGCGTTGGTGCCCATCGACGTCTCGTCCCAGCGTCCGCCGCGCGCGAAGTTGACGGCTCCGGCGCGGCGGCTCATCACCCGTCCGCCGCAGGTCCACAGGATGGTGCCGGATTCGTCGGTGACGGCGGCGATGAAACCGGCGTCCTCGGCGATCGCCTGCATCTCCCCGGCGATCGACTCGACGGGGCCGCGGAGCGGGGAGCGGGCCCACCGGTCGTCGGCGGCGTCGTCGAGCGGTGCGACGGCCCGCCCCGGATCGACCCCTGACCTGCGCCAGGACTCCTTGATCTCGGTCCGGACGCGGGGCGCGCCCACGCCGTCGACCCAGTGCGCCCATTCGCGCCGCAACTCTTCTCGACGGTTCCGCAACGTCGCGTCCATCGACTGCTCCACTCGCCCAGTGCCGGTTCCCGCCAGACGGTCCCCGGCCGCGTCGCCTTCATCAAAACACGCGGGAGCGCCGCCGTCAGGAACCTGCCGTTCCCGGCCTGACCCGGCCTTCCCGTGGATCGCCGGGGCGGCCGATGAGCAGGGGAGGCGGCGTGACATGCTCGTTATATGCGGATCGTGATTGCGGGTGGGCATGGGCAGATCGCGCTGCGGATGCTGCGCGGGCTGGCGGCGGCCGGGTACGGCGCGGTGGGGCTGGTGCGCGACCCCGCCCAGGTGGGGGAGCTCGAGGCGACCGGGCAGTCGGCCGTCGTCTGCGATCTGGAGAAGGTGACGGTCACCGATCTCGCCCGCCTGTGCGTGGGCGCGGACGCCTTCGTCTTCGCGGCGGGCGCGGGGCCGGGGAGCGGGATCGCGCGGAAGGGGATCGTCGATCACCTGGCGGCGGTGCTCTGCGCCGACGCCGCCGAGCAGGCCGGGGTCCGCAGATTCCTGCAGATCTCCAGCGCGGGGGCGGGCGCCCCGCCGCGCGAGGGTACCGACGACGTGTGGGCCGCCTACATCGCGGCCAAGACGGCGGCCGAGGACGATCTGCGGGCCCGCGACGGCCTCGACTGGACCATCGTCCGTCCCGGGCAGCTCACCGACGAGCCGGGGACCGGCCTGGTCCTGCTCTCCGATCCGCCCGTCGGACGCGGCCCCGTCACCCGTGACGACGTCGCCGCCGTCCTGATCGCGCTGCTCGGCGCGACGGGCTCCTACCGCCGCACGCTGGAGCTCCGTCAGGGCGACGCCCCGATCAACGCGGCCGTCGCCGAACTCTGATCCGGGACGTTGTGCCGCCGCACCGATCGGCGCGGACGGTGCTATCGCGGGCGGCCGCGCGGTTGGGATAGTGACGGGATGAACCAGGTGATCTCGCCCTTGTCCGGGACGGTCGTCAGCGTCCTGGCCGTCGAGGGGCAGACCGTGCGGTCCGGCGCTGCGCTCGTCGTGCTGGAGTCGATGAAGATGGAGCACGTCGTCCGCGCCGAGACCGGGGGGATCGTCCGGAAGGTCGGGGTCGTCCCCGGCGAGACCGTGGCGGAGGGGGCCGTGCTCGCGGCGCTCGAACCCGTCGCGGGCGAGGCCGATAAGCGGACGGAGGCGGTGGAGATCGATCTCGAAGCCGACCGGGCCGACCTCGCGGCCGTCCGGCACCGGCACGAGCTCGGGCTGGATCCCGCACGTCCCGAGGCCGTCGCGAAGCGGCACGCGCTCGGCCGCAGGACCGCCCGCGAGAACATCGCCGACCTCTGCGACGCGTTCACCGAGTACGGCGCGCTGGTGATCGCGGCGCAGCGGCGGCGCAGACCGGTCGAGGAACTGATCGAGAAGACGCCCGCCGACGGGCTGGTCTGCGGGATCGGCGAGATCGACGGCGCCCAGGCCGTCGTCCTGTCCTACGACTACACGGTGCTCGCGGGCACCCAGGGCCACCTCAACCACCGCAAGACCGACCGGATGCTGGAGCTGGCCGAACGGCGCGGCCTGCCCGTCGTGCTGTTCGCGGAGGGCGGCGGCGGAAGGCCGGGCGACACCGACACCACGACCGTGTCGGGGCTCGACGTCACGACCTTCCACTCGATGGGCCGGTTGAACGGCCGGGTGCCCCTGGTCGGGATCGCGTCAGGCCGCTGCTTCGCGGGAAACGCCGCCCTGCTGGGCTGCTGCGACGTCATCATCGCCACCCCCGACGCCAACATCGGGATGGGCGGGCCCGCCATGATCGAGGGCGGCGGGCTGGGGGTGTTCACCCCCGAGCAGATCGGCCCGATCGACGTCCAGACCGCGAACGGCGTGGTCGACCTGCCCGTCGCGGACGAGGCCGCGGCGGTCGCGGCGGCACGGCGCTACCTGTCGTTCTTCCGGCCGTCCGAGCGGCCCGGCGAGGCCGCCGACCAGCGGATCCTGCGCCATCTCGTGCCCGAGCAGCGGATGCGCGTCTACGACGTCCGGGCCGTGATCACCGCGCTCGCCGACACCGGCCAGGTCCTCGAACTCCGCGCCGGGCACGGCAAGGGCATCGTGACGGCGCTCGTCCGGATCGAGGGCCGCGCCGTGGGGCTCGTCGCCAACGACCCCGCCCATCTGGGCGGCGCCATCGACCGCGCGGGCGCCGACAAGATGGACGATTTCCTGCGGCTCTGCGACGCCCACGGCCTTCCCTTGGTCTCGCTCTGCGACACCCCCGGGTTCATGGTCGGCCCGGACGCGGAGGAGCAGGCCACCGTCCGGCACTTCAGCCGCCTGTTCGTGACGGGCGCGAAACTGTCGGTGCCCCTGGTTACCGTGGTTCTGCGCAAGGCTTACGGCCTGGGGGCCCAGGCGATGGCCGGCGGCAGCTTCAAGGCGTCGCTGGCGACCGTCGCATGGCCGACCGGCGAGATCGGCGGGATGGGGCTGGAGGGCGCGGTCCGGCTCGGATTCCGCAGAGAACTGGAGGCGGCGGAGGATCCGGAAGAACTGTTCCGTCAGATGGTCGATCTGGCTTACGAACACGGCAGAGCGGTCAACGCCGCGTCCGCGTTCGAACTCGACGACGTCATCGACCCGGCCGAGACCAGGTCGTGGATCGCCGCCGCGTTCGGCCGCTGACGTTCCGTGCCCGCCCCGCCGGGTATAGCGATCTTGAATCTAGTCCTCGGGGGTGGGCATGAAATGGACCGTGCGCTTTCTGATCAGCGCGGCCTCGCTGGGCGTCGCCGTCTGGGTGGTCGGCGGGATCGAGATCACCTCGAGCCAGCTCGTCACGCAGATCGCGACTCTGCTGCTGGTGGCGG
Source organism: Actinocorallia lasiicapitis (assembly GCF_054778695.1). Lineage (NCBI taxonomy): Bacteria > Bacillati > Actinomycetota > Actinomycetes > Streptosporangiales > Thermomonosporaceae > Actinocorallia > Actinocorallia lasiicapitis. The sequence goes on along the minus strand of NZ_BAAGZI010000354.1, from coordinate 416 downwards.
CCGTGTTCGGCGTGCTCAACACCTTCCTCAAACCGGTGATCAAGCTGTTCGGCTGCGCGTTCTACGTGCTGACGCTCGGGCTGTTCTCGCTGGTCGTCAATGGGTGCCTGCTCTGGCTGACGAGCTGGCTGGCCGGTAAATGGGATCTGCCGTTCCATGTGGACGGTTTCTGGGCTGCCTTCTGGGGCGCGTTGATCACCGGTGTGGTCGGCTGGCTGCTCAACCTGTTCGTCGGCGGTGACGACGACTGAGCACCGCGCCGGGCCCGCGCACCGCACCGGATTCCGTCCGGAAGAGCCGATAGATTCGGGATTGTGGCGAATCGGTTGGCGGGACAGGTGGCGACGGCGGCGGTCCTCGGTGCGCTCGGCGGGGCCGCCCTGGCGCCCGGCAGGGCCTGGGCAGGAGCGCTCGCG
>NZ_BAAGZI010000353.1:0-6267 GCF_054778695.1 Actinocorallia lasiicapitis | reverse complement strand
ACCGCCACCCGCAACCCCGCCTGAGCAGCCGTCCACGCCGCCGCGATCCCCACGATCCCACCACCGATCACCAGCAGGTCGAAAGTGCCCCGGCCGAGTTCCGCGCGGACCGCCTCGCGGTCGATGTCGCCGATGACGGTGTTCACTGACGCTCCTTCCGCCGGACCTGCGCTCGCGGCGCGGTACGGACGCGGTCCGGCCGGCGGTTCACCGGCCGGTCAGGCGAGATCCTCCAGGTCGTCGGCGTCGAGCCAGCCCTTGGCGCATTCCACGGCCTTCGCCCATTTGCGCTGGTGGCGGGCGCGGGTGGCCGCGTCCATCCGGGGGGTCCATTCGGCGGCGCGCCGCCACTCCGAGCGCAGCGCGTCCAGGTCCGACCAGACCCCGGTGACGAGGCCGGCCGCGTGGGCGGCGCCCAGGCAGGTGGTCTCGGCGACGAACGGGCGCATCACCGGGACGTCGAGGACGTCGGCGACGCACTGCATGAGCAGGTTGTTGGCGGTCATCCCGCCGTCGACGCGCAGCGAGCGCAGCGGCACCCCGGAGTCGAGGACCATGGCGTCGACGACCTCGCGGGTCTGCCAGGCCGTCGCCTCCAGCACGGCCCTGGCGAGGTGGCCCTTTCCGGCGTAGCCGGTCATCCCGACGAGCACGCCGCGCGCCTCGGGCGCCCAGTGCGGCGCGAACAGCCCGCTGAAGGCGGGCACGAAGTACAGGCCGCCGCTGTCCTCGACGGTCGTGGCGAGGGTCTCGATCTCGGCGGCGGTCGCGATCAGCCCCATCTTGTCGCGCAGCCACTGGGTCAGCGAGCCGGTGTTGGCGATCGACCCTTCCAGCGCGTAGACCGGGTCCTGGCCGCCGAACTGGTAGCCGACCGTGGTGAGCAGGCCGTGGCCCGAGCGGATGATGTCCTTGCCGGTGTTGAGCAGCAAGAACGCGCCGGTGCCGTAGGTGGCCTTGACGTCGCCTGGGTCGAAGCAGGTCTGGCCGAGCAGGGCGGCGTGCTGGTCGCCGAGCGCGGCCGCGATCGGCACGCCTTCCAGGACTCCGCGGGCGGTGCCGTAGACCTCGGCGGACGAGCGGATCTCGGGCAGCAGCGCGGCCGGGACGGCGAGGGCGTCGAGGATCTCCTGGTCCCACTGGAGGGCGGCCAGGTCCATCAGCGAGGTGCGGCCGGCGTTGGTGACGTCGGTGACGTGCACCGCGCCGTCGGTCAGCTTCCAGATCAGCCAGGTGTCCATGGTGCCGAACAGCAGTTCGCCGCGGTCGGCCCGCGCCCGCAGCCCCGGCACGTGGTCGAGCAGCCACCGGATCTTCGGCCCGGAGAAGTAGGACGCCAGCGGCAGCCCGGTCCGCTGCTGGAACCGGTAGCGGCCCAGTTCGGCGCAGAGGGCGTCGGTGCGGGTGTCCTGCCAGACGATCGCGTTGTGCACGGGACGGCCGGTGGCCTTGTCCCAGATCACGGTGGTCTCGCGCTGGTTGGTGATGCCGACGGCGGCCAGTTCGTCGGCGCGCAGGCCGGCTTTGGCCAGGGCTCCGGCGACGACCTCCTGGACGCGCTGCCAGATCTCCTCGGCGTCGTGCTCGACCCAGCCGGGACGGGGGAAGATCTGCCGGTGCTCGCGCTGGTCGATCGCGACGATCCTGCTGTCGGAGTCGAAGATGATGCACCGGCTGGACGTGGTGCCCTGGTCGATGGCCGCGATGAACGGCATGGATCCTCCGGCTCGCTGGGGTGGGTACGGGTTAACTAAACCACCGTTCGGCAATGTCGAACAGGGGTTGAATTCTTTGTTACTAGGGAGTATCTTCCGGCCTGGTTCCCGGCTCAGAAGGGCGAGGCGCCCAGGTCGCGGCTGATCGCCCTGGCAGTGTCGCGCACCGCCGCGACCAGCGCGGGCAGCGGCTCGCCGTCGGCCGTGACCCGCTCGATCGCCCCGCCGATGCCGACCGCGCCCAGCGGGGTGCCGCGCCGGTCCCGGATCAGCGCGGCGATGCTCGCCACCCCCTCCAGGGCCTCCTCGACGTCGGCCGCCCAGCCCCGGTCGCGGATCAGGGCGCACTCGGCGTCCAGTTCGGCGGGGGAGACCACGGTGTGCCGCGTGTAGGACTTGAGCTCGCCCTCCAGCTCCGCGCGGGCCGCCGGGTCGTGCGCCAGCAGGATCTTGCCCCAGGCCGTCGCGTGCAGCGGCAGCATCGCGCCGATCTCCAGGACCTGGCGGCTGTCGTCGGGCCGGAACACATGGTGGATCACCAGGACGCCGCCCTGGTGCAGCACGCCGATCCGGACGCTCTCACCCGTCACCCTGGCCAGGTCGTCCGACCAGACCAGCGCCCTGGCGCGCAGTTCGTGCACGTCGAGATAGGAGTTGCCGAGCCGCAGCAGCTCCGCGCCGAGCTGGTAGCGGCCCGTTTCGGGGTCCTGCTCGACGAAGCCCTCCTGCTGGAGGGTGCGCAGGATGCCGTGGACGGTGCCCTTGGCCAGACCGAGGGTCACCGACAGGTCCGTCAGGGCGAGCCGGCGCTCGCCCCCGGCCAGCAGACGCAGGATCGCGGCGGCGCGTTCGAGCGACTGGATCGGACCGGGCATCCGTGACCTCCTGGATTCGGCAATGCCGAATTGTAGAACGGGCAGGCCGGATCGTCGCTACCGGACCGTCACCCGGGGTCTCGGCGCGGTGCCCGGCACGGGCCGTCAGCGCGGCTCGTCCTCCTGGTCGGGACGGAGCAGCGCCGGGTGCAGCAGCCGTGCGTCGCCGGACCGGTACAGCTTCGCGCGCGGCCCGCCCCGGCGGCCGCCGTGCTCGGTGGTCTGCCCGGTCGGCTCCACGAACCCCGGGACGGAAAGGACCTTGCGGTGGAAGTTGCCCGCGTGGAGCTCCTCGTCCCAGACCGTCTCGTACACGGCCCTGAGCTCGGGGATCGTGAACCGCTCGGCCAGGAACGCGGTCGCGAGGGGCGTGTACTCGAGCTTGGCGCGGGCTCGTTCCAGCCCGTCGGCGAGGATCCGGGCGTGGTCGAAGGCCAGCGGACGGTCCGTGCCGGGCGGCTGTGCGCCGTCGTCCGTCAGCTCCAGCGAGGCGACCGGCACCCAGGCGGCCTCCGCGGCGTCGCTGCCGGCGAGCGGATCGGGCAGCGCGGGGCCGAACGCCAGATAGGCGACCGAGATCACCCGCATCCGGGGATCGCGGCCGGGCGCGCCGTAGCTGCCGAGCTGCTCCAGATGGACCCGGCCCAGCTCCTTGAGGCCCGTCTCCTCGGCGAGTTCGCGGGCCGCGGCGGCCGGCAGGTCCTCCGAACCGCTGACCGCGCGGACGAAACCGCCCGGCAGGGCCCACGCCCCCTGAAACGGCGGCGCGCCACGCCGGACCAGCAGGACGTGCAGAACACCGTCCCGGATCGTCAGCGCGACCACGTCGACGGTCACCGAGACCGGGTCGTACTGGCGGGGGTCGTAGGCCGCCAGGAAGTCGGCGTCCAGGAATTCGGCGTCGGAGTCCCGGGTCATGCCCCGATCGTAACCGGGCGGGCGTTACGATCAACGCTGGGGAAGGAGCCCTCCCATGGCAGACGCCTATGTCCAGGTCACCACCACGATCGACGAGCAGTCCGACGCGGCCGAGCTGGCCAGGTCGGCGGTCGAGGAGCGGCTGGCCGCCTGCGCCCAGGTCGTCGGCCCGATCACCGCGACCTACTGGTGGGAGGGTGAGGTCGAGACCGCCGACGAGTGGATGGTGCTGTTCAAGACCACCGCCGACCGGTTCCAGGAGCTGGCCGTCCACATCAACGACCACCACTCCTACGAGACCCCGGAGATCATCGCGACGCCGGTCGTCGCGGGCAGTGCGGAGTATCTGGGCTGGATCACCGACCAGACCGCCGAGGTCGACGACGACCCGGCCGAGCTCCTCGACGACGACGATCTGGAGATCGTCGACTGAACCAGGCCCCGGGCCCGTTTGGTCTTGCCTGTGACGGGCGACATATCGGAGTATAAGCCGTCACTTACTTCGAGGCGGGAGTCCCGGGTGGAGCAAGAGGACTACGGGCTGTTCGGGCCGGGATCGGTCACCTGGCGGGTGATGGGGGAGCCGGTGCTGATGGTCGGCGGCTTCCGGGCGCTCCTGCTGCAGGCGCTGCACCCGAGGACCATGTGGGGCACCGCGCAGAACTCCGATCTGATGGACCCCAACGCCGCCTGGTCGCGGCTCGGCCGCACCATCGACTTCGTCCGGATCCGCACGTGGCGGCCGACGCCCGAGGTCGACCGGGTCGGCCGCCGGGTCCGCAAACTGCACTCCAAGATGACGGGCCTCGACCTGCGGACCGGCGAGACCTTCCCGATCGACGACCCCGAGAACCTGCTCTGGGTGCACATGGGCGAGGTCGACTCCTATCTGGGCGTGGCGCGCCGCGCGGGCGTCCCGCTGTCGCGGCAGGACGCGGACCGGTTCGTCGACGAGCAGCGCCGCGCCGCCGAGGTCGTCGGCCTGAACCCGGCGGACGTGCCCGCCTCGGTCGGCGAGATGGCCGACTACTACACCGGGATGCGCCCGCGGCTGTTCGCCTGCCAGGAGGCGAAGGCGGGGCTGCGCCGGGTCTTCAACCCGGACGTCCCGCTGCCCTTCACCCCGCTCAAGCTCGCCGCCCCCGGCCTGGCCACCCTGGTCGTCTCGACCCTGCCGCGCTGGGCCCGCCGCCTCTACGGCCTTCCCGGACTGCCCACCTCCGACCTGTGGGCCACCGCGACCCTGAAGGCCCTGTACCGCACCACCCGGCTGATCCCGGAGCCGCTGCGCTACGCCCCCGACGCCAAACGCGCCCGCTCCCTCACCCGAGCCGCCGAGGCCGCCGCCTAGCCGCGGCGCATGAGGCGGCCCACGGCGGCCATGAGCTCGGTGGACATCTCCTCGGACTCGCCGTTGTGGGCGGCGTTGGTGACGCAGTGGCGGACGTGGCCGTCCAGGAGGCCCAGGGCGACCTTGTCGAGGGCCGCCTGGATCGCGCTGATCTGGGTGAGGACGTCGATGCAGTAGCGGTCCTCCTCGACCATGCGCTCGATGCCGCGGACCTGACCCTCGATCCGGCGGAGCCGGGTCTGGAGCTGGTCCTTGGTCGCGGTGTAGCCGCGCGTCGTCATGACTGTCCTCACATCTCCTCGGGTGTGCCCAGTGCAGGGTATCTAACCCCTGGGGGGTATGCTATGTTCCGACACCAGGATACCCCTGCCCCGTATATCGCCTCAGGAGTTGAAATGTCGGAACGTATCTACACCGTCGAGGGTATGACCTGCGGCCACTGCACGGCCTCCGTGACCGAGGAGATCGGCGAGGTTCAGGGGGTCACGGACGTCGCGGTCGACCTGCCCACCGGCAGGGTGACGGTCTCCGGCGACGGCTTCACCGACGAGGCGGTCGCCGCCGCCGTCACCGAGGCCGGGTACGCCGTGGTCGGGTCGTGACGGGCCTCGAGCTGCCGATCACCGGGATGACGTGCGCCTCGTGCGCCCACCGGATCGAACGGAAGCTCAACAAGCTGGACGGGGTCTCCGCCTCGGTCAACTACGCGACCGAGACCGCCACCGTCCGGTACGACGAGACGCAGGCCACGCCGCAGGACCTGATCGCGACCATCGAGTCCGCCGGCTACGGCGCGACCCTCCCGCAGGAGCAGGCGGAAGCGGAAACGGAAGCGGTGCGGGAGCGGAGTGATCCGCTGCGCACCCGGCTGCTGTGGGCGGCGGCGCTGACCGTCCCGGTGCTGGCGCTGTCGATGATCCCGGCCCTCCAGTTCGACCGGTGGCAGTGGCTGGCGCTCCAGCTCGCCACGCCCGTCGTCCTCTGGGCCGGATGGCCGTTCCACAGGGCCGCCTGGATCAATCTGCGGCACGGCGCGGCGACCATGGACACCCTCGTGTCGGTCGGCGCGCTCGCCGCCTGGGGCTGGTCGGTGCTCGCCCTGTTCTTCGGCGACGCCGGGATGCCCGGAATGAAAATGGGCTTCTCGCTGGTGCCGTCGCGTTCGGGCGGGGTCGAGGAGATCTATCTGGAGGTCGCGGCCGTCGTCGTCACGGCGGTGCTCGGTGGCCGGTACTTCGAGCACCGGGCCCGCGGGCGCGCCGGTTCGGCGTTGCGGGCGCTGCTGGAGCTGGGCGCCAAGGACGTCGCGGTGCTCCGCGACGGCGTGGAGCAGCGGATCCCCGTCGACCGCCTCGCCGTCGGCGACCGGTTCGTGGTCAGGCCGGGCGAGAAGATCGCCACCGACGGA
>NZ_BAAGZI010000352.1:0-6276 GCF_054778695.1 Actinocorallia lasiicapitis | reverse complement strand
GGTTCCCGGCGGCGGCAGCGGCGCGCAGCGGCAGCGACGGATCGGACAGGTCGGCGCCGCGCGCCAGCACGACCTCGCCCTCGTACTCGACGAGCCCGTCGGCGAGCGGGGTCCGCTCGGAGCTGACGGGCGGCGCGCAGTAGCGCTCCACATGCCGCCAGGCGTGGTCGGCGGCGTAGGTGATGGTGCGGGCGGCTTCGGCGACCAGGCCGAGCAGCGCGTTGGCGTCCGCCAGTTCGAGGAGTTCGGCGACGGCCTGCTGGTCCTGGAGGATCAGCCGGTCGGTGGCGCGCCCGGTGACCAGATGCAGGGCGTGCCGGACGTCGAGGAGCTGGTCGTAGGCGGCCCGGACGCGCGCGGTGAACGGCGGCACCACCCAGGTCGCGACGATCGCCTGCATGACGTGGACGTCGCGGAGCCCGCCCCGCGCGTCCTTCACATCGCCTTCCAGCAGGAACGCCAGCTCGCCGAGCCGCTCCCAGCGCTCCCTGGTCATCTCGTGCAGCTCGGGCAGCCGCACCTTGGCGGTGGCCCGCCAGTCCTTCAGGACGGCCGTGCGCAGCTCGTCGGCGAGCGCGGTGTCCCCGGCCAGGCAGCGGCCGTGCAGCAGCCCCATGACGGCTTTCAGATCGTCACGTGCCACTTCGCGGGCCTCCGGCACGGTCCGCACCGAATGGTCGAGCTTGAGCCCCTTGTCCCAGATCGGATACCAGAGGCGGTCGGCGAGGTCCGCGATGTCGTCGCGGCCCCGGTGCACCAGCACCAGATCGAGGTCGCCGCCGGGCGTCAGATCACGCCGGCCCAGGCTGCCGACCGCGACCAGCGCCACGTCGGGCTCGTCGCCCAGCAGCCCCGCCAGCCAGCCGTCCAGCTCGGCGACCCGTGCGCGCCGCTCCTCCGCAAAACTCCGCACCGTGCTCCCCATTCCGGAATCTCCAGCCCTGCCGCGCAAAAGAGTAGGGGCGCTCCGGGAGTGACCCCGGAGCGCCCCTAGCGCTCTCCCCCGAACCCGACGCGCACTACAGGGCGTCGGCTCCGGTCTCACCGGTGCGGACACGGACGACCGTGTCGACCGGCACGGACCAGACCTTGCCGTCGCCGATCTTGCCGGTCTGCGCGGCCTTCACGACCACGTCGATGACCTCGTCGGCGTCCTCGTCGTCCACGACGATCTCGACGCGGAGCTTCGGCACCAGGTCCACCTTGTACTCGGCGCCCCGGTAGACCTCGGTGTGGCCCTTCTGGCGCCCGTAACCGCTGGCCTCGGAGACCGTGAGTCCCTTGATGCCGAACGTCTCGAGCGCGGCCTTGACGTCATCCAGCTTGAACGGCTTGATGATCGCGGTGATCAGCTTCATGCGTCTGCCTCAATCTTGGTGTCGGCCGCGACCGGAGCGGTGGCCTTCGCGAGCGTACCGGTGCCCGCGGAAGTCACGAAGTCGTAGGCGCTCTCCGCGTGCTCGGCGATGTCGATACCGGCGGCCTCGTCCTCTTCGTCGATCCGGAAGCCGATGGTGAGGTCGATGACCTTGCCGATGATGAAGGTCACCGTGAAGGAGTAGGCGAGGGTCGCGCCGACCGCGATGGCCTGCTTGCCCAGGAGGGTGAAGCCGCCGCCCGCCAGGACGCTGTCCGCGCCGAGCGCCGCGGAGCCGAAGACCCCGATGGCCAGGGCGCCGACGATACCGCCGACCAGGTGGACGCCGACGACGTCGAGCGAGTCGTCGTAGCCCAGCTTGTACTTCAGGCCGACCGCGACCGCGCAGATCGCACCGGCGATCAGGCCGAGCACCAGGGCGCCGAGCGAGGTCATGGTGGCGGCGGCCGGCGTGATGGCGACCAGGCCGGCGACGATGCCGGACGCGATGCCCAGCGTGGTCGGAGCGCCGTCACGGAACTTCTCGACGATGATCCAGGCGAAGCCGGCGGCGGCGGTGGCGACGATGGTGTTCATGAACGCGACCGCGGCGGTGCCGTTGGCGGCCAGCGCCGAACCGGCGTTGAAGCCGAACCAGCCGAACCACAGGATGCCGGCGCCGAGCAGGACGAACGGCAGGTTGTGCGGACGCATGGGCTCCTTCGGCCAGCCCTTGCGCTTGCCGAGCACCAGAGCCAGGGCGAGAGCCGCGGCACCGGCGTTGATGTGGACGACCGTGCCGCCCGCGAAGTCGAGCGCGCCGAGCTTGAAGATCCAGCCCTCGCTGAACCAGACCCAGTGCGCCACCGGCAGGTAGACCACGGTGACCCAGATGGGGGTGAAGATCGCCCAGGCGGCGAACTTGGCACGGTCCGCGATCGCGCCGCTGATCAGGGCGACGGTGATGATCGCGAAGGTCGCCTGGAAGGCGACGAAGGCGAGGGTCGGGTAGCCGCCGGACGCGGCGACGTCACCCTCGGCGGCGACGAAGCCGCTGATGTCGGTCTCGAGGCCGACGAGGCCCCAGACGTCCAGGCCGCCGAACAGCGCGGGCACTCCGCCCTCGCTGCCGAAGGCGACGGAGTAGCCGTAGAGCACCCAGATCATGCCGACGATGCAGATGCTGACGAAGCTCATCATCATCATGTTCAGCACGGACTTGGCGCGGCTCATGCCGCCATAGAAGAAGGCAAGGCCAGGCGTCATGAGCAGCACCAATGCCGCGCTTGTGAGCAGCCAGGCGGTATTGCCGCTGTCGATGAAGGGTTCCATGCGGAGAGCGCCTCCCGGTTGGAATTTCTTGGGTCGCCGAGAAGACTCTGACTCAGGGGTTTCCCCCAAACGGCACTGATGTTTCCGACGTGTGAAACATCCCACAGCCCTGTTTCCGGAGTGTTTCCCCTCCTGCACCGGTCCAAGCGGACCGGCACACGAGGGTGATGATCACCCGGTGGAACGCTCCTTGACCTGCCTGCCGAACAGACCCCACGCGGCGGCGAGCACCAGCAGCGCCGCGGCGACGAGCGAGAGGTACCAGCCGCCCTCGATGCCCACTCCCGCGGCCGCGACTTTCTGGACCTGGTTGTTGCTGCTGAGCGTGGACAGATCCAGGGCGTTCCGGTAGCGGAACGGGTAGACGAGCACCGGGACCAGCGCCAGCGCGCCCGCGAGCAGGGTGCCCTGGAGGAGGGAGCGGCGGCGGTCGGGGAGGACGGTGGCGGTGAGGGCGAAGAGGCCGGCGAGGAAGGCGAACAGGAGGGTCCACTTGCCTTCGGCGAGGCGGACGCCGGTGAGTGTCGAAGAGGTGAAGAACGTGACACTCAGCCACGGGAGCAGAGTGCCGACGATCAGCAGGCCCGCCGCCAGGGTCGCGTAGGTGGCCGCCTGGTCCTCATGCTTGTCGTCCGCCGGATCCTGCGGGACGAGCTCCGAGAAGGGCTCACCGGACGCTTCAGCGGGTTCCTGGGCGTCCGGGGTCTCGAAAGCAGGTGCGGACATGACGAACCCCCCGATTCCCTGAGCAATAGGGCCTTTCCGACCACGTAATCACGGTCGGGGGAATCGGGGGGCAGGGTGGTGCCCGCTTTCGGCAAAGATCAGCCGATGATGGCGTCCACGAACGCCTCGGGGTCGAACGGGGCCAGGTCGTCGGGGCCTTCGCCCAGGCCGACGAGCTTGACCGGGACGCCCAGCTCCCGCTGGACGGAGATCACGATGCCGCCCTTGGCGGTGCCGTCGAGCTTGGTGAGCGCGATGCCCGTGACATTGACGACCTCGGCGAACACACGGGCCTGCGTCATCCCGTTCTGGCCGGTGGTGGCGTCGAGGACCAGGATGACCTCGTCGACGGCGGCCTGCTTCTCGATGACGCGCTTGACCTTGCCGAGCTCGTCCATCAGCCCGGTCTTGGTGTGCAGCCGGCCCGCCGTGTCGATGATCACGGTGTCGGCGCCGGTCTCGATGCCCCGCTTGACGGCGTCGAACGCGACGGACGCCGGGTCGCCGCCCTCAGGACCGCGGACGACCTCGGCGCCCACCCGCTCGCCCCAGGTGGCGAGCTGGTCGGCGGCTGCGGCGCGGAAGGTGTCGGCGGCGCCCAGCACGACCTTGTTGCCGTCGCCGACCAGGACCCGGGCGAGCTTGCCCGTGGTGGTGGTCTTGCCGGTGCCGTTGACCCCGACGACCATCAGCACGGCCGGTTTGCCGCCTTGCTTCTCCGTGTGCAGGCCGCGCGGCAGATCGGGGCCGATCTGGGCGAGGAGCTGCTCGCGGAGCAGGTCGCGGACTTGTTCGGGGCTGAGCTTGCCGAGCACCTTCTGCTTGGTGCGCAGCTCCTCGACGATCATCCGGGCCGGGGTGACGCCGACGTCGGCCGTGATGAGGGTGTCCTCGATCTCGTCCCAGTCGTCGTCGGTGAGGGAGTCGCGGGACAGCAGGCTGAGCAGGCTCTGGCCGAGCGCGCCCTGGGAGCGGGCGAGCCGCGCCCTGAGCCGTTGGAGACGGCCGGCGGACGGCGGCGGAATCTCGATCTCCGGCACCGGGATCGCGTCGGCCGGGACTTTCGGCTCCGGTTTCGCCGGAGCGGCGGGCACGCTCTGGTCGGGCGCGCTCCGATCGGTGGCCGGCGCGGGCGGCGCCTGGATGACCGGCGGCCGCGGCGGCGCCTCCAGCGTCCGCCCGGACGACCGGGAGCGCAGGAAGGCGACCGAGCCGCCCACGATGGAAAGGACGATCAGCGCGATACCGATGATAAGAAATTCCATAGCCCGTCCAGTCTCGCAGATCCGCGCGGCGGGCCGACGACCGGCGGGTCAGACCGTTTCGTGCTCCCGCATCCGCTGGCTGATCACCTGGCTGACGCCGTCACCGCGCATACTGACGCCGTACAGGGCGTCGGCGCCCTCCATGGTGCGTTTCTGGTGGGTGATGATGATGAGCTGGGACGACTCGCGGAGCTCCTCGAAAACGGAGATCAGCCGCTGCGTGTTGGTGTCGTCGAGGGCCGCTTCGACCTCGTCGAGCACGTAGAACGGCGACGGCCTGGCCTTGAACACGGCGACGAGGAACGCGATCGCGACCAGCGACCGCTCCCCGCCGGACAGCAGCGACAGCCGCTTGACCTTCTTGCCGGGCGGCCGCGCGGCGACCTCGATACCGGTGCCGAGCAGGTCCTCGGGGTCGGTCAGCGACAACGACCCCTCACCGCCGGGGAACAGCCGCGAGAAGATCCCCTCGAAGTGCTCGGCGGTCTCGGCGTAGGCGGAGGCGAACACCTCCTGGACGCGCTGGTCGACGTCCTTGACGATGTCGAACAGGTCTTTACGGGTCTTTTTCAGATCCTCGAGCTGGGACGTCAGGAACGTGTGGCGCTCTTCCAGCGCCGCGAACTCCTCCAGCGCGAGCGGGTTGACCTTGCCGAGCGCCGTCATCTGCCGTTCGGCGGCCTTGGCCCGCTTCTCCTGGACGGCCCGGTCGAACGGCTCCGGCATCGCCTCGGGGTCCTGCGGCGGGACGAGCTGGTCGGGCCCGTACTCCTCGAGCAGCCCTTCGAGCTCCATCCCGTACTCGTCCAGGGCCTTGGTCTCGAGCTGTTCGAGCCGCATCCGCTGCTCGGCGCGGGCGACCTCGGTGCCGTGGACGGCGTTGACGAGCCGTTCGAGCTGGGTGCCGTACTCCCGCACCTGCCCACGGACGATCTTCAGTTCCTCTTCGCGCCCGGCCCTGGCCAGTTCGGCGGCCTGCCGTTCGGTGACGGCCACTTCGAGCGAGGCGTCGATCCGTTCGAGGGCGTGGCGGGCGCCGTGCAGGACGGCCTGCGCGGTCTTGGCCTGCCGGACCCGGCGGCGACGCCGTTCGACGGCCTCGGCGCGGTCGCGGCGCTCGGTCTCGGCCTGCCGGTCGAGGGCGTCGGCGCGGCCGGAGATGGCGCGGACCCGCTCCTCGGCGCTGCGGGCCTGGAGCCGCGCCTCCATCTCGAGGCCGCGCAGCTCCTGGACGCGGTCGGCGAGCTCGTCCCTGATCTCGGTGTCGACCTCTTCGTCGATCTCCTCGGCGGACGCCTTCTCGAACCGCTCCTCGAGCCCGGCGAGCCCTTCGGCGTCGCGGTCGCGGTTCTCCTCTGCCTTGCGGACCGACGCCCCGATCCGTTCGGCTTCGGCCCGCGCCGCCTGGGCGGCGGCCTGGAGCCGTGCTTCGGCCTTGGCCTCCTGGGCGGCGGCGGCGTCGGCCTCACGGACCCTGGCCCTGACCCGGTCCAGTTCGCTCTGCGCCTGGTTGACCCCGGACTGGGCGGTGTTGGCCTGCGCCTGGGCCTCTTCGACGGTGCCCTGGGCGTCGGCCTCGGCGACGGCCGCGGCCTC
>NZ_BAAGZI010000351.1:1851-6282 GCF_054778695.1 Actinocorallia lasiicapitis | reverse complement strand
TCCGGTGCGGCCGCCGGTCTCGGGACCTCGACCGTGAGTGGCGCCTCGTCCCGGTAGTGCGGCCAGGCGTCCTCCTCGGGGAGGACGGTGTCCGCGCCGGGCCGCAGCTCCGCCGAGGGCGGCACGAGGCCGTCGGCCGCGGCCCGTTCCCAGGCGTCGTGGAACAGGCGGACGCGTTCCACGGTGCTGCCGGACTGCTCGGCGAACTCCGTGAAGGAGAGTTTCCCCGGTGTGCCGTCCGGGCTCACCGCCCGCGCCACCAGCAGCGCGAGCGTCCAGCTCCCCGAGGCGGTGAACGCCCCGAACAGCCGGGCGTCCCCGCCGGGCCCCGTCTCGATCGCCGTTGCCGGCCCGCTCTCCTCGACCCCGATGCTCACTGTTCGGCCCCTTCCCCGTCGTCCCGAAAGCCGCCGACCAGTATCGCGCACCGCGGGGCCGGAGCGGGCCGTTCGGTGAGGTCAACGGCCCGCTCCGGCGGTCAGGAGCCGTGGGAGGCGGCTCTGGCCAGGGCTTCCCGCGGCGCTTTCAGCCGGTCGAGCCCCGCGAGGATCGCGCCGGTGAGGGGCGGCCGGGTCGCGATCACGGGGATCGCCTGGGGGGCCCGCGCGGCCAGTTCGGCGGCGACCAGCCGGACGAGGACGGGGGTGGGGCCGGCGAGAAGGCCGCCGCCCAGCACCACCTCGGTCGGGGTCCGCTGGAGGTCGAGGCGGTGGAGGCAGACCTCGGCCATCGCGACGATCTCCACGGCCTGGCGTTCCACCAGGGTCATGGCCGTCCGGTCGCCGGACTCGGCGAGCGCGCACAGCACGGGGACCAGGGCGTGGAGGCGTTCGCGGGGCAGGTCGCCGAAGTGGAGGGCGACGACGGCGTCCAGGACGGTCGGGAGGGCCAGGGTCGTGGTGACGAGGGAGCGGAGCTCCGTGTCGGGGCCCCGGCCGTCCTCGGCGCGCATGGCGTGGAACATGATCTGGTCGGCGAGGTCCTCGCCGCCGCCCCAGTCGCCGCTGATGACGCCGAGGGCGGGGAAGCGGGCGGTGCGGCCGTCGGGGGCGACGCCCACGGCGTTGATGCCCGCGCCGCACACCACGGCCACCCCCCAGGGCTGCGCGGAACTGGCCCGGAACAGCGCGAAGGTGTCGTTGGCGACGGTCACCTCGTCGGCCAGCCCGCGTGCCGCGAACTCGGCCCGCAGCACCTCCTCCTCGGCGGGGAAGTCGGCGCCCGCGAGGAACGACGACAGCAGGTCCGCCCGGGCGAGGCCCGCCTCGTCCAGCAGGGCGCGGGCCGGGCCCGACACCACGTCCACGGCCGGGCCGACCCCGCGGGACTGGGGTTTGAAGCCGCCGGCGCGCGCCGTGCCCAGGACCGTGCCGTCCTCCCCGACCAGCGCCAGATCGGTCTTGCTGTTGCCGCCGTCGACGGCGAGAACGGTCCTCACAGGGCCGCCGCCCAGGGCAGGTGCGGCCGGTTGGCGTCGATGAGCAGCTCACTGAGCTGGACGGCCAGGTGCTCCTGCCCGATCAGCGGATGGGCCAGCAGGGCATCCCGGACCCGGTCCTCGCCGCCCTGGACGGCGGCGGCCAGAGCCAGCTCCTCATACGCCGCGACATGCGCGGTCAGCCCCGCGTACAGCGGTGCGAGCGGCGCGGCCGGCAGCGGGACCGCTCCCGCGGAGCCGATCCGCGCGGGCACCTCGATCACCGCGTCGTCGGGCAGGAACGCGAAGGTCCCGTTGTTCCTGGTGTTGACGACCTGCACGTCGCCCCGGTCCCCGGCGAGCGAGGCGATCAGCGCGACCGCGGCCTCGGAGTAGAACGCCCCGCCCCGCCGCTCCAGCAGCTCCGGCTTGGTGTCGGCGGCCGGATCGGCGTAGACCGTCAGCAGCTCGTCCTCGATCGCCGCGACCTCCGCGGCCCGGGACGGCTTGGTCCGCTGCTCGTCGACGACCAGGTCGTGGGCGTAGAAGTAGCGCAGATAGTAGGACGGCACCACGCCCAGCCGGGTGAGCAGCCCGGACGGCAGCCCCAGGTCGTCGGCGAGCGCGTCGCCGTGCGACGCGAGCAGCGACGGCAGCACGTCCACCCCGTCGAGCAGCACCGCCCGCTCCCACGTCAGATGGTTCAGCCCGACATGGTCGAGCGTGATCCGCTCGGGTGCGACGCCCAGCAGCGCCGCGAACCTCCGCTGGAAACCGATCGCCACGTTGCAGAGCCCGATCGCCCGGTGCCCCGCGTCCAGCAGCGCCCGGGTGACGATCCCGACGGGGTTGGTGAAATCGACGATCCACGCGTCCGGCGCCTCCCTGCGGATCACCTCGGCGATCTCCAGGACGACCGGGACGGTCCGCAGCGCCTTGGCGAGCCCGCCCGCCCCGGTCGTCTCCTGGCCGACGCAGCCGCAGGTCAGCGGCAGAGTCTCATCGACCGACCTGGTGTCCTGGCCGCCGACCCGCAACTGGAGCAGGACCGCTCCGGCCCCGCGCACCCCGGCGGCCAGATCCGCCGTGGAGGTGACCACGGCGGGGTGCCCGGCGCGTGCCAGCATCCGGCGCGCCATCCCGGCGACGAGCTCGCGGCGCTCGGCGGCGGGGTCGATCAGCACGATCTCAGTGAGGGGGAGGTCGTCGCGCAGCCGCGCGAAACCGTCGATCAGCTCCGGTGTGTAGGTGGAGCCGCCCCCGACCACGGCGAGTTTCAACCCTTGACTCCTGTCAGTGTGACGCCCTCGATGAAGACACGTTGGGCGAGGAAGAAAACGATGATCACCGGCGCCGTCACCAGGAGGGTGGCGGCCATGGTGAGGTTCCACTGCGTGCTGTGGAACGCCTTGAAGGTGGCCAGGCCGAGCGAGAGCGTCCAGTTCTCCTGGTCGACTCCCGCGTACAGCAGGGGCCCGTAGTAGTCGTTCCAGCAGTAGAAGAACGAGAAGAGCGCGACGGCCGCGATCGCGGGCCGCGCCATCGGCAGGACGACCCGCAGCAGGGTCCGCACCTCCGAGCAGCCGTCGACCCGGGCGGCGTCCAGGTACTCCTGCGGGATCGTCAGCAGGAACTGGCGGAGCAGGAAGATCGAGAACGCGTCGCCGAAGAGCATCGGCAGGATCAGCGGCCAGAGCGAGTCGGTCAGCCCGAGCCGCGCCCAGATCAGGTACACCGGCACCGCGACGACCTGCGGCGGCAGCATCATCGTGGCGATGACCAGCAGGAACGCCGCACGACGGCCCCGGAAGCGGAACCGGGCCAGCGCGTAGGCCGCCGGGATGGAGGAGGCGAGCATCAGCAGAGTCGCCAGCGACGCGTAGACGAAGGTGTTGATCGTCCAGGTGACGAGCTTGGACTTGGCGAACACGTCCGCGTAGTTGGCGAGGTTCCAGGTCTTCGGCCACAGGTCGCTGGTCAGGGCCTGTTCGTCGGTCATCAGCGAGGTCAGCGCCACGAAGAAGACCGGCCCCAGGAACATGATCGTCAGGGCGATCGCGATGGCGTGGCGGGCGATCCACAGCAGCCCGCTTCGTCCGCGGTTCACAGGTTCTCCTCGGCTCGGCGGAACTGGCGCAGCAGGACGAGGGTGACGGCCATCGACACCCCGAACAGCAGCAGCGCGTGCACGCAGGCCACACCCATGGTCCAGTCGCGGAACCCGGTGTGGAACAGGTGCTGGGGCAGGGTCAGCAGGGAGCCGTCCGGGTAGCCGGGGACGAACGAGACGCCCGCGGAGTCGGTCGCGCCGGACGCCACCCGGGAGGCGATCATCGCCTGGGTGAAGTACTGCACCGCGTAGATGACCCCGGTGACCGCCGAGAACATCAGCACCGGCGAGATCATCGGCAGGGTGATGCTGCGGAAGCGCCGCCACGGCCCGGCCCCGTCGATCGCGGCGGCCTCGTACAGGCTCTTCGGGACGTCCAGCAGCGCCGCCAGGAAGATCATCATGGTGTTGCCGGTGCCCCAGAGGGCGAGCATGGTGAGGCTCGGCTTCGACCAGGACGGGTCGCCGAACCAGTCGGGCCCGTCGATCCCGACCCAGCCGAGGGCCTGGTTGACGGGGCCGGTCGCCGGGTTGAGCAGGTAGACGAACGCGACCGTCCCGGCGACCATCGGCACCAGCGACGGCAGATAGAAGATGGTCCTGAGCAGCGAGCCGCCCGACTTGAAGGTCGTGAGGAGCTGCGCGACGCCGAGCGCGAACAGCACCTGCGCGGGCACCATGAACACGACCAGCCACAGGGTGTTGCGGCCCGATTCCCACACGCGCGGGTCGTGGAACGCGTAACGCCAGTTGTCGAGGCCCACCCATTCCAGGGTGAACAGGTCGTACCGGTGGAAGGAGAAGTACACCGTGGCGAGCAGCGGATAGACGAAGAAGACGGCCAGGCCGATCAGCCAGGGGGAGAGCCAGACGAGGGCGCGGCGGCCCTCGTCGCGGAGCATCT
>NZ_BAAGZI010000351.1:0-1844 GCF_054778695.1 Actinocorallia lasiicapitis | reverse complement strand
CCCCCCCCCGCCGCCGGAGCGGCGGCGGCGCGGACGGGGTGGTGGGCATCGCGGATCAGCCTCCCGACAGGCGGTGCTTGTCGTTGATCCGCTTGTCGACCCCGGCGAGACCGGCGTCGAGGTCCTTCACCGAGCCCTTCTCCCACTCGACCAGGAAGGTCTGGAAGGCGTCCTGGTTGAACACGCTGTTGACGTTCGACGGCAGCCCCGTGGTCTTCGGGTGGGCGAAGATGTCGAGGAAGGTCTGGAAGTTGTCGTCCTTGACCAGGTCGGGGGAGTCCATCGCGGCCTTCGTGGACGGGACGTTGCGCAGCCCGTTGGCCAGCGGCACCAGCGAACCGGTGTCGGTGGTCAGGTACTTGATCAGCGCCCAGGCGTGCTGCGGGTTCTTCGCGCCCTTGGGGACCCCGACGACGGTGCCGGCGGTGAAACCGCTGCCGTAGAGGTCGGGCTTGTCGTCGGCGACCGGGATCGGCGCCGTCGAGTACTTGAGGCTCTTGGCCTTCGAGTCGCCCGCGATCATGGCGTTGCGCCACTCGCCGTCGACGACCATCGCGACCTTGCCCTTGAAGAACGGGTGGTCGGCGCTCCACTCGTCGCCGAGGCTCTTGCGGAACTTCTCCAGGTTCTCGTAGCCGTACCAGTCGACGAGCTCCTTCTGCCAGGTCAGGAGCTGCTTCCAGGCCGGGTCGGAACCGATCGCCGAGGTGCCGTCGGCGTTGTACCACTTGCCGCCGACCATCGGGCCGAGGTGGGAGGGGGTGTTCTCGAAGTACTGGAAGCTGGGGATGAAACCGGCGACCTTGATGGTGCCGTCGGCGTCCCTGACGGTCAGCTTCTTGGCCAGGTCGGCGAGCTCCGTCAGGTTCTTCGGGGCGGCGTTGCCCTTCATGAGGTCGTCGTTGAGGTAGAGGCCGTAGGCGTCGGCGAGCAGCGGCATCGTGCAGCGCTTGCCCTGGAACTCGGTGTAGGCGAGGGAGGCGGCCGGCAGCACCGACAGGTCGATGCCGTCGGCCTTGATGACCTCGGTCATGTTCTGGAACGCGCCGCTCTGGCACCACTGGGCGACGTTGTCGGTGGTGAACGAGGCGGCGACGTCGGGGACCTTGCCGCTGCGGATCGCGGCGGTGATCTGGTCGTCCTGGATGCCCTTCTTGAGGGTCACCTTGATCTGCGGGTACTTGGCGGTGAAGCCGGCGACGGCCTTCTCGAAGGCGCCGACCTCGGCGTCGGTGCTGAAGCCGTGCCACAGTTCCAGCGTGGCGGGCGGCAGCGCGGCGGCCGACGCGGAGGGCGCCGCGGTCAGGCCGGGCTCGGCTTTCTGGCCCGAGGTGCAGGCCGTCAGCGACAGGGCGACCAGCCCCGCGGTGACAAAGGGGAGGAAACGCACGGTGGGAGAGCTCCTTGCCGGGGGTATCTGGTAAGTAAGGCTTACTTACGAGATGGACGTTAGCCTTAGGCTGGGGATCGAGGCAAGCCCTTGCCGGGCGGGCGCGGAAGGCGGGATGTGACGTTGAGCGGGGTGCGCGAGACGAACGCGCTGGTCGCGCTGGAGGCCATCCGGGCCGATCCGCCGCTGTCGCGGGCCGAGATCGCCCGCCGCACCGGCATGTCGAAGCCGACCGCGGGCGGTGCGCTGGACCTGCTGCTCGCGGCGGGGCTCGTCCGGACGGTGCTGGCGCCGGCCGATTCGCACCACCGCGCGGTGTTCTTCGAGGCCGTCCCGGACGTCGCGCAGGTGCTCGGTCTGGACTTCGGGCGGCGGTTGGTCCGGGGCGCGGTCGCCGACCTGGACGGGCTCGTCCTGGACCGGCGGGACGTCCGTGTCGCGGGCGACGACCTGG
>NZ_BAAGZI010000350.1:0-6321 GCF_054778695.1 Actinocorallia lasiicapitis | reverse complement strand
CCGGTGGGTTGGGGGGATCTGGGGGTGGGTGGGGAGTTCGGGGGAGGCGATCTTGGGTAGTTGTGGGGCATGGGATTGGGGGCGTCTCGGGTGTTCGTGGCCCGGCTGGCCGGGATCGCCGTGTTCGATCCGGTCGGGGATCAGGTGGGGCGGGTTCGGGATGTCGTGGTGATGCTGCGGTCGGACCAGCGGCGGCCACGGGTGCTCGGCCTGGTCGTGGACGTGCCGCCGCGGCGGCCCGTGTTCCTGCCGATCACCCGGGTGACGACCATCGACGCCGAGGCGGTGATCTTCAATGGGCGGTTGAACATGCGGCGGTTCAACCAGCGGCCCGCGGAGACCCTGGCGATCGCGGAGATGCTCGACCGGAAAGTGACGGTCGACGGTGAAGAGATGATCGTCATCGATGTGGCGATGGAGCCGATGCGGTCGCGGGACTGGGAGATCGCGCGGGTCGCGGTGCGGCGCAACGGGAAGCTGCGGCGGCGCGGCGAGACCATGGTGCTGGACTGGGAGGCCGTCACCGGGCTGACCATCGGCGAAGACCACCAGGGCGCGGCCAGCCTGATCGCGGCGTTCGAGAAGATGAAACCCGCCGACCTCGCCAACGTGATCCACGAGCTGACGCCCAAACGCCGTGCCGAGGTCGCCGCGGCCCTCGACGACGAGCGTCTCGCCGACATCCTCGAAGAGCTGCCCGAGGACGACCAGGTCGAGATCCTGAGCAAACTCCAGCTCGACCGCGCCGCCGACGTCCTGGAGGCGATGGGCCCCGACGACGCCGCCGACCTGCTCGGCGAGCTCCCCGACGAGCAGCGCGAACAGCTCCTCACCCTGATGGAGCCGGACGAGGCCGAGCCCGTCCGCCGTCTCCTCGCCTACGCCGACAACTCGGCGGGCGGCCTGATGACCACCGAACCGGTGATCCTGCCGCCGGACTCGACGGTCGCCGAGGCCCTCGCCCAGATCCGCAACCCCGACCTGAACCCGGCGCTCGCCGCCCAGGTCTATGTGTGCCGCCCCCCGACCGAGACCCCCACCGGCCGCTATCTGGGCACCGTCCACTTCCAGCGCCTGCTCCGCGACCCGCCCTCGACCCTGATCGGCGGGATCGTCGACCGCGCCCTGTCCCCGCTGCGCCCCAGCATGTCCCTGGAGACCGTCGCCGGCCATCTCGCGATCTACAACCTGGTCTCGGCGGCGGTCGTCGACGAGGACGGCCACATGATCGGCGCCGTCACCATCGACGACGTCCTCGACCATCTCCTGCCGGACGACTGGCGTGAGGGCGTCATGGACACCGACGATCCCGAGGATGAGGCATGAGCCCGGGCCGCCTCGACCAGCCGCGCGAGCTCCGCCGCCGGCTGCTGCCCAGCTACGACCCGGAGTCGTTCGGCCAGTTCTCGGAGCGGATCGCCCGGTTCATGGGCACGGCCCGCTTCCTCGTGTACATGACCGGGTTCATCCTGATCTGGGTGTTGTGGAACGCGCTCGCCCCGCGCTTCCTGCAGTTCGACCCGTACCCGTTCATCTTCCTGACGTTCACCCTGTCGCTCCAGGCGTCGTACGCGGCCCCGCTGATCCTGCTCGCCCAGAACCGCCAGGACGACCGGGACCGCGTCCAGTACGAACGCGACCGCGCCCAGAACGAACGCTCCATCGCCGACACCGAGTATCTGACCAGGGAGATCGCGGGTCTCCGCCAGGCGCTCGGCGAGGTCGCCACCCGCGACTACCTGCGCTCGGAGCTCCAGCAGTTCCTCAAGGAGCTCGACGCCCGCGACTCCGTCGAGCCCGCCCCGCCTGAAACCTAAGCCGACAGGGCGATCGCTTCGTCTTCCGCCAGCTTGTCGAGCATGGTCCGCAACTGGTCGAGTTCGGTCGGGTCGAGCCGGCCGAGCAGGTGCTCGCGGATGCCGCGGTGGTGGGTGGAGGTGGCCTCGGCCAGGATTTCGCGCCCCCGCATGGTGAGGACGGCGAACAGCCCGCGGGCGTCGCTGGTGCAGGATTCGCGGCGCACCAGGCCGTCGCGCTGGAGCCGGTCGACGAGCCTGGTCAGGCCGCTGCGGGACAGCAGCACCCTGTCCGCGAGGTCGTTCATCCGGAGCCGGCCGTCGGGCTGTTCGGCGAGCTGCTGCAGGACGTCGAAGGAGCCCAGCGCGAGATCGTGTCCGGTCAGCAGATCTTGGTGCAGCCGACGGGAGATCGTTACCTGGGCGCGCAGCAGGACGCGCCAGACCGCCAGTTCCTCGGGCGAGATCGTCGGCGCCGGGAGGGTGCTCACTTCTGTCACGGGGACGATCGTAGGTCGCCCTTTGCTCTGGAGCGATCCAGTCTGATGACGTTTCGGGCACGTTCAGGGCCAATGTCACCGACCCTGCGTTCGCCGGGGGTCGAACTGTTCCATACCATGGTTGCCATGGCCTCCCCTCTAACGACCGAGCAGGTGACCGCGGCGCTCGCCACGGTCAACGACCCGGAGATCCGTCGTCCGATCACTGATCTCGGCATGGTGAAGAACATCGAGATCGCCGCTGACGGAGCGGTCACCGTGGGCGTCTACCTGACGGTCGCGGGGTGTCCCATGCGCGACACGATCACCAAGGACGTCACCGCGGCCGTCGTCAAGATCGGCGCCCCGTCCGTCAAGGTCGAACTCGACGTGATGAGCGACGAGCAGCGCAAGGAGCTGCAGACCACGCTCCGCGGCGGCCAGCCCGCCAAGGAGATCCCGTTCGCCAAGCCGAGCAGCCTGACCAAGGTGTACGCGGTCGCGTCCGGCAAGGGCGGTGTCGGCAAGTCGTCCGTGACGGTCAACCTGGCCGCGGCGTTCGCGGCGATGGGCCGCAAGGTGGGCGTCGTCGACGCCGACATCTACGGCCACTCCATCCCCCGGATGCTCGGGGTGGACGGCCGTCCCACCAAGGTCGAAGACATGATCATGCCGCCGTCGGCGCATGATGTGAAGGTCATCTCGGTGGGGATGTTCACGCCGGGCAACCAGCCGGTCGTGTGGCGCGGGCCGATGCTGCACCGTGCGCTCCAGCAGTTCCTCGCCGACGTCTACTGGGGCGATCTGGACATCCTGCTGATGGACCTGCCGCCCGGCACCGGCGACATCGCGATCTCGGTGGCGCAGCTCCTGCCGTCCGCGGAGATCCTCGTCGTCACCACTCCGCAGCAGGCGGCCGCCGAGGTCGCCGAGCGGGCCGGCGCGATCGCCGCGCAGACCCACCAGCAGGTCGCGGGCGTCATCGAGAACATGTCGTACCTGATCTGCGATCACTGCGGTGAGAAGCAGCACATCTTCGGCGAGGGCGGCGGCCAGACCGTCGCCGACGAGCTGACCAAGACCCTCGGCGCGCGCGTCCCGCTGCTCGGCCAGGTCCCGCTGGACACCCGGCTGCGTGAGGGCGGCGACGCGGGCAAGCCCCTCGTCCTGTCCGACCCGGAGGCTCCGGCCTCCGTCGAGCTCAACCGGATCGCCGAGTCCCTGGCGGGCCGCACGCGCGGCCTCCTGGGCCGTCCCCTCAACATCACGCCCACCAAGAAATAATTCCCGACGAAGCAGTTCCCGACGGCCGGAGCCCGCGACCCGCACAGGGACGCGGGCTTCCGCCTTTTCCGGCCACACCCGCCCCTTATGTCGATTTTCGACATATAGGGAGGTAAGGTGCGGTGCGGATGGTCGATCGATAAGGAGAGTCATGGGCTGGGTCGTGGTCGGGCTGGACAACGGTGGAACCTGCAACAACGCCACGGTGCTGGACGAGAGCGGGAAGTTCCTGGTCGACGCCCTGGTGGAGTCGCCGTCGCGGGTGAAGGAGGGCCCCGAAGTGGCCGTCCCCGCGCTCGTGGAGGCGTTCGAGAACATCCTGCGGGTCACCGGCACCGACCGCGGCGACGTGCGGGCCGTCGGCATGGACTCGCCGGGCCCCGCCAGCGCCGACGGCGTGATCTCCGCGAAGGGCGCGACCAACTTCGCGCACACCGGCTGGTTCGGGTTCGACTTCAGGGCCGCGTTCCAGGCCGCGATCGGGATTCCGGTCGTCTACAACAACGACGGCAACGCGGCCGCGCTCTACGCCCACCACCAGCTCTTCGGCAACGAGGCGCCGGTCCGGTCGTCGGTCGCGGCGATCGTCGGGACGGGCCTGGGCGGCGGGGTCGTCGTCGACGGCAAGGTGATCAGCGGCGCCGCGGGGATGGCGGGCGAGCTCGGGCACGTCCAGATCCCGACGTACGGGCTGCTGGAGGACGGCCAGCCGATGCCGCTGTGCAACTGCGGTTTCGCGGGCGACACCGAGTCGATCGCGTCACTGACCGGGATCGAGCGGAATCTGCTGCCGTACTGGCTGACCCGCTACCCCGGCCACCCGCTGCACGACGTCGCCGACCCGAACAAGGCCGCCAAGCAGCTCCGCGGCTACGGGGAGCAGGGCGACGAGATGGCGCTGAAGATCTTCGACCAGCAGGCTCAGGCGATCGCCCGGCTGTTCACGATCGCCGCGAACTTCACCGACCCGGACGCCTATTTCCTGGGCGGCGGCGTCGTCGAGGCCGCACCGCACTTCCGTGAGTGGTTCCTCGACAGCGTGCGCCGGCACACCGTGCTCCGCGAGGAGCAGTCCGCCGCCGCGACCGTCGCCCTGGTCACCGATCTGGACATGGCCGGGGCCAGGGGCAGCGCCCTGGCCGCCCACTCCGCTGCGACGGGCCACACTGCCGCCGCGTCGGGCCGCACCGCCGCTGCGACGGGCTGACGCTCAGGTGGCCTCGTGGTCGAACGGGGGACGCTCGTCGACGGCCAGCGCCGGGGCCTTGTAGGACGGCGTGTCGTCGAAGGAGTTGACGCCGAGCGGGTCCGCGTCGTCCTCGAAGAGGTGCTTGCGGACGAAGGTCTTGGGGTTGAGGTCGCGCGGGTCGAAATCGCCGAACTCGGGCCCCAGGCCGTCCTTCAGGTCGGCCTGGGCGTTCTGCGCCATGGCGCGGAGCTGGCGGAGTGTCCGGCCGGCCTGCTGGGCGACCGTCGGGAGCTTGTCGCCGAAGATGACCAGGGCGAGGATGGCCAGGACGGCCGCCTCACCGAGTCCGATGTCGAACAACTGCTCCTCCACACGACCCAAGAAGATCCGGGGACAGGCCCCGGAGTCTTCTCAGGGTATCCGTCGGGCACGAGTGCCCGAAACCGCCTTGACCGCCCGAACTAGCTGCCCGAACCGAGGGTGACGTCGACCGTCTTCTCCTCGCCGCCCCGACGATAGGTGATCTTCACCTTGTCGCCGGGCTTGTGGCTGCGGATCAGCGCGACCAGGTCGGTCGGGCTGCCGATCTTCTTGCCGTCGAGGGAGAGGATCGTGTCGCCGCCCTTGAGTCCCGCCTTGTCGGCGGGGCCGTTCGGGGTGACACCGCCCCCCGCACCGGACATGATCTTGACGCCGTCGTCGCTCATCTGCGACGTGTCCATCTTGATCCCGATGATCGCGTGCGTGACCGGCTTCTTGTTGACGATCTGCTCGGCGACCTCCTGCACCTTGTTGATCGGGATCGCGAAGCCGAGGCCGATGTTGCCGCTCTCGCTGCCGCCCTGGTTGAGGCTGGCGATCGCGGTGTTCATCCCGATCACGGCGCCGGAGGAGACCTCGACAAGCGGGCCGCCCGAGTTGCCGGGGTTGATCGCGGCGTCGGTCTGGATCGCGGTGATCGCGGCGGCGTCCGAGCCGTTGGAGCCCGAGGTGCCGACGACCCGGTCGCGGGCGCTGATGATGCCCGAGGTGACCGAGCCCTCCAGGCCGAGCGGCGAGCCGATCGCGATGACCTGGTCGCCGACGGCCAGCTTGCTGGAGTCGCCGAGCGGCAGCGGCGGCAGCGCGTGGTTCGTGGTGAGCTTGAGCACGGCCACGTCGTCGGCGGGCGAGGTGCCCACGACCGTCGCGGGGGCGGTGCTGTCGTCGCTGAACTCGACCGACAGCTCGGCGCCGGCCGAGCCCGCCTGGGACACCACATGGTTGTTGGTGATCACATAGCCCTGGTCGACGATGAAGCCGGAGCCGGTACCACCGCCCTCACCGAGCTGGAGCTTGACCGTGACGACGCTCGGCAGCACCTTCTGCGCGATCCCCGCGACGGAGCCGGGGTCGCGGGCCGGCATGTCGCCGCCCTCGGAGCTCTTGGGGTTGCCGAGGCTGATCGACTTGTCGTCGCCGTTGTCGGTGGCCGTCGCGACCACGGCGCCCACCGCGCCCGCCACCAGCGCGATCACCAGTCCGGCGACGGCGAACAGCGTCAGGGACGGGCCGCGCCGCGGGGCCGCGGGCG
>NZ_BAAGZI010000349.1:0-6333 GCF_054778695.1 Actinocorallia lasiicapitis | reverse complement strand
CGCCCGCCGCGGCCCCGGCCGTCGCCCCCTGGCGGCGGGTGGTCCCCCCGGACGTCCTCGGGGTGCTGGCCGCGGGCATCCGCCCCGACCAGACCGCCAGGATCAAGCGGATCAAGAAGGTCAGGGACGTGATCGTCGTGGACGGCGGCGCCGTCCGGCTGCAGGACCGCCAGGTCAACGTGTTCGCCGTCGACCCGTCGGAGTTCCGGTCCTGGACCCCGCCTGCCACCGGCAAGAACCAGGAGCTGTGGGCGGCGCTGGCCGCGGACCGCTTCGTCGCCTCGCCCACCACCGCCCAGGGGCTCGGCCTCCAGCCCGGCGCGCAGTACCAGATCGTCGCCCGCTCGGCCCCCGGCGTGACCTTGGGCGGCACCGCCGATCTGGGCATCCCTGCGGTGGACATGCTGGTCAGCAAGCGCACCGGCGACGCGCTCGGCCTGGTCGACGGGGTCGCGGTCATGGTCAACGCGCCCGGCGCCGACCCCGCCGCCCTGACCGAGAAGATCAAGGACGTGCTGGGCAGCCGCTCGACCGTCCTCAACCTCAACACCAAGAAGGCCCAGGTCGGGACGGGCGGCAGCTATCTCGATCTCTACAAGCAGGGCGCGACCCGCTGCCCCGGCCTGTCCTGGACGATTCTCGCCGCGATCGGCCAGATCGAGAGCGACCACAACCAGAACCCGGGCGTCTCCTCGGCGGGCGCGATGGGGCCGATGCAGTTCATGCCCGCCACCTGGAAGTCCTACGGCACCGACGGGGACGGCGACGGCAAGGCCGACATCATGAACCCCTACGACGCCATCCCCTCGGCCGCCAGGTACCTGTGCGCGGCCGGAGCGCCGCAGCAGATGTACAAGGCGGTCTTCGCCTACAACCACGCCGACTGGTACGTCCAGAAAGTGCTGAATCTCGCCAACGCTTACGCGCGCCAGTTCTCATAGGCTGGTGGGTATGGATGCGCTGCTTCTGGTGTCGTTCGGGGGGCCGGAAGGGCCCGCCGACGTCATGCCGTTCCTGGAGAACGTGACCCGTGGCCGGGGGGTGCCCCGCGCGCGCCTGGAGAAGGTCGCCGAGCACTACCACCTGTTCGGCGGGGTCAGCCCGATCAACCAGCAGTGCCGTGAGCTGAAGGCCGCCCTGGAGGCGGTCGTGGACGTGCCCGTCTACTGGGGGAACCGCAACTGGGCGCCCTTCCTGGAGGGCGCGGTGGCTCAGATGGCGGCCGACGGCGTGACCAGCGCGAAGGCGTTCGTCACCTCCGCCTACAGCGGCTACTCCTGCGAAGGCCAGTATCTGGAGGATCTGGAGCGGGCCCGCGCGGCCGTGCCCGGCGCCCCCGAGATCACCAAGCTGCCGGTCTACTGCCTGGAGGAGGGGTTCCTCGCCCCGTTCGCCGAGTCCGCCCGCGCCGCGCTGGAGCGGGCCCCGGGGGCGCGGCTGGTGTTCACCGCCCACAGCGTGCCCCTCGCCCAGGACGGCAGGGAGCGGTACGAGGCGGAGCTGCACGAGGCCGCCCGGCGGGTGCACGACGCCGTCGACCCCTCCCTCGGCTGGGATCTGGTCTACCAGAGCCGCAGCGGCTCGCCCCGCACCCCGTGGCTGGAGCCCGACATCTGCGACCATCTGGAGAAACTCCACGCCGAGGGCGTCGGCTCCGTGGTGCTGGTGCCGATCGGGTTCACCTCCGACCACATGGAGGTCAAGTACGACCTCGACGTCGAGGCGCGCGACCTGGCCGCCGGGCTCGGCATGACCCTGGTCAGGGCCGCGACGCCCGGCACCCACCCGGCCTTCGTGGCGATGGCCCGCGATCTCTACGCGAGGAACTGACTGATGGAAGACCTGACCGCGCTACTCGACCTGGCCGTCGCGACCGCGCGGGAGGCCGGCCGGATGCTGATCGACAAGCGTCCGGCGGACGGCCCCGACGTGGTCGCCACCAAGTCCAGCGCCACCGACATCGTCACCCAGATGGACCAGGCCGCCGAACGGCTGATCCAGGAGCGGATCTCCGCGGTCAGGCCGCACGACTCCTTCCTCGGCGAGGAAGGCGGCTCCACGGCCGGGACGAGCGGGGTCCGCTGGGTGATCGACCCGATCGACGGCACCGTCAACTACCTGTACGACCTGCCGGACTGGTCGGTCAGCATCGCCGCCGAGATCGACGGGGAACCGGCCGTCGGGGTGATCGAGATCCCGCGCCGCGGCGAGACCTACACGGCCGTGCGCGGCGGCGGCGCCTACCGCAACGGCGAACCGCTCCGGGCGGGCGCCGAGACCGATCTGGCCCGATCGCTGATCGCCACCGGGTTCGGCTACGCCGTCGAGCGCAGGACCGCCCAGGCCAGGGTGCTGACGGGCGTGCTCCCCAACATCCGCGACATCCGCAGGGGCGGGGCCTGCTCGGTCGATCTGTGCGCCGTCGCCTCGGGCCGGGTGGACGGCTACTACGAGCGCGGGGTGCAGGCCTGGGACATCGCCGCGGGCCGGCTGCTCGTCACCGAGGCGGGCGGGGTGATCGGTGGTCTGAACGGGGCGCCGGCCGGGCCCGAGCTGACCATCGCCGCGGGACCGGGACTGTTCCAGCCCCTCCACGACCTCCTGGCGCCACTCGACCCGGCCCGCGACTGACCCGTCAGTCGGGCCGGCCACCGGTGTGCAGGTCGTGGTTGGCGGCGATCCGACGGAGCTCGTCGATCTCGGACTGGCGGAGATCGGCGAGATAGACGTCGCCGTCGCGCTTGGCCGCGTGAAGCGACTCGTAGGCGTCGGTGAGCCGCTGCTGGATGGTCTCGGAAAGCTCGCGCATGAAAAGGTCCTCCCGGGTCAGGCCACCTTTACCCCTCGGGCCCAGGGCGCTAAACGCGCTCGCCGGGTGAACTTCCGGTGGCGGCCCTTACCGGTCGCTTACCCGGCGTATGGCATAACGGAGAACGACTGCAAGGGGGAACGAGTGAGGGTTCTGGTCGTCGAGGACGAAAGGGTCATGGCCGACGCGATCGCGACCGGCCTGCGCCGGGAGGCGATGGCCGTCGACGTGGCCTACGACGGGGCCGGCGCGCTGGAGCGCACCGGGGTCAACGCCTATGACGTGGTCGTCCTGGACCGCGACCTGCCCAAGGTGCACGGGGACGACGTCTGCCGCAGGCTGGTCGCCGACCGGTACGGCGCGCGCATCCTCATGCTGACGGCGGCGGGCGAGCTGGACGACAAGGTCGCGGGCCTCAATCTGGGCGCCGACGACTACCTGCCCAAGCCGTTCGCGTTCAAGGAGCTGATCGCCCGGGTCAGGGCGCTCGGCCGGCGCACCGCGACCCCGCTGCCGCCCACCCTGGAGCGCGCCGGGATCGAGCTCGACCCCAACCGGTTCACCGTGCTGCGCGACGGCCGCCCGGTCGAGCTGACCCGCAAGGAGTTCGCGGTCCTGGAGGTGCTGATGCGCGCCGAGGGCATCGTGGTCAGCTCCGAGCAGCTCCTGGAGAAGGCCTGGGACGAGCACATCGACCCGTTCACCAACGTGGTGCGCGTCACGATGATGACGCTCCGCAAGAAGCTCGGCGAGCCGGCCGTCATCGAGACGGTGCCGGGAGTGGGTTACCGGCTGTGAGACGGCCCAGAGAGGTCATCGCGGAGCTGAAGTCACGGCCGCCCGGCGTCAGCGTCCGGATGCGGCTGACCCTGCTGTACGGCACGATGTTCTTCCTCGCCGGGCTGCTCCTCATGGTCGTCACCTATGTGCTGGTCAGCGCCGTGTTCAGCTCGGTGCTGCAGCCCGGCACCCGGCTGTCGCTGGAAGGGTGCTCGGTCCGGCTCAACCCGAACTGCCCGCACTGGCTGGCCGACGACCTGCGCGAGCAGATGCTCAAGGACCTGCTCCGCCGGATGACCTTCGCGCTGTTCGGGGTCGGGGTGCTCGCGCTGATGCTCGGCTACATCGTCGCCGACCGGGCGCTCGCCCCGTTGCAGAAGGTCACGGCCGCCGCCCGCCGGCTGTCGGAGAGCACCCTGCACGAGCGGATCGCCCTGGAAGGCCCGCAGGACGAGATCAAGGAGCTCGCCGACACCTTCGACGCGATGCTGGAACGGCTCAGCGACGCCTTCGACTCCCAGCGCCGGTTCGTCGCCAACGCCTCGCACGAGCTGCGCACCCCGCTCGCGATCAACCGGACCCTGCTGGAGGTCGCGCTCACCGACGACGAGGTCTCGCCCGATCTGATGACGGTCGGCAAGACCCTCCTGGCGACCAACGCGCGGCACGAACGGCTCATCGAGGGGCTGCTCCTGCTGGCGCGCAGCGAACGCGAACTGACCACGCGCTCGGCCGTCGACCTCAAGGACGTCGCCGAGACCGTCATCGAGCAGGTGCGCAAGCGTCCCGACCGGTGCGAGGGCATCGTGCTGCACACCGAGCTGACCGCCGCCCGCACCACCGGCGATCCCGTGCTGCTGGAGCATCTGGTGGCGAATCTCGTCGACAACGCCTACAAGCACAACATCGACGACGGCGAGGTCTATGTGCGGACCGGCGACCTGGACGGCTTCGCGGCCGTCCAGGTCGAGAACACCGGGCCCGTCATCCCCGCCTACGAGGTGGACCGGCTCTTCGAACCGTTCCGCCGGCTGAACAACGACCGGATCGAGTCGGCGAAGGGCGCCGGGCTCGGCCTGTCGATCGTCAAGTCCGTCGTGACGGCCCACCGCGGGTCGGTGCACGCGGCGGTCCGTCCCGGCGGCGGGCTCGTCATCACCGTCCGGCTGCCCCTCGGCTGACCGGGCGGGCTGACCGGATGGGCTGACCGGGCGGTCAGGTCTTCTCGAGGGTGCCGATCGCGTTGTACTCGGTGTCCTGCTCGGCGGCGGCCAGCGTGTAGTACGTGGTGATGAACATGCCGGTGCCGTCGCTCTTGGGGAACAGGACGTCGTAGCCGAAGCTGTCGCAGTCCTGGCCGTTCTTCTCGGTGATGTTCTCCCGGGTGACGGACTTGTAGCCGCTGGAGCCGAGGGTCTTGACGAACGTCAGGGTGCCCGAGCACGTCCAGGTGGCCTCGCCCGGCCGGTTCGCGTAGGTGATCTTGCCGGTGGAGGCGCCCGAGGCGATCTCGACGGTCACGATGTAGGACGCCGTCGAAGGCCGCTTCTGGTAGACCGTCGAACTCCAGGTGCCGGCGTACTTGGCGGAGAATCCGGTGGTTCCGGGCGCTTCCGCCGCGGGCTCCAGAACGGTCGTGGGACTGTCGGCCTTGTCGTCGCCCTTGGTGAGGACGAAGACGGCGGCCGCGCCGAGCAGGAGCACCACCAGCAGCCCGCCGATGCCCAGCAGGGCGATCAGCGGGCCGTTGTCGCGGCGCGGCGGAGGGGGCGGCGAGTAGTACGGTCCGCCGCCGCCCCCGAACGGAGGCGGTGGTGGCGGGGCGCCGCCGCCCGGCGGGGGTCCGTACGGCGGCGGCGGGGAACCGGGAGGCTGGTACAACGAGGTTCCTTACTGCTGGTGCGGCGTGCCTGTGGTGCTACTGCTTGCTGAGGGTGCCGATGGCCAGGTTCTCTTTGAGGTAGTTCGAGGACTCGGCGGCGGTCTGGTTCTTGAACACCATGAAAGACATCTTCTGGCGGTCCGTGAAGGGGAACAGGATGTCGTAGTTGATACCGGTGCAGCCGCTGCTGGTGTCGGCGGTGTTCACCCTGTCCTCGACGATGCCGAGGTAGGTGGCGGCCGGGCTGTTCCTGATCCAGCGCAGGGTGCCGCCGCAGGTCCCGCCGGAGGAGTTCACGTAGCTGATCGTTCCGGTGGAGTCGCCCTCGCGGATGGAGATGGTCACCGTGAGGCTCTGCGGCTTCGGCTCCTTGTAGACGACGGTCCCCTTCCAGGTGCCCGCGAAGGCACAGGGGAACCCGCTGGAGGTGGAGGTGCTCCTGCACTCGGCGAGGGAGGAGGTCTCCTCGGTCGGCTGCGAGATCACCTTGTCCTTGTCACCGTCGCCGCCGTTGGCGACGATGATCACGATCAGCAGGACGATCGCGATGATCGCCAGCACGGCGCAGCCGATCGCGTACAGGCCGTTGTTGGACGAGCGCTGCGGCGGATGGCCGAAACCGGGCCCCTGCGGCGGTCCCGGCGGGAACGGCGGGCCGCCTTGGAACGGCGGCGGGGTCTGCGGGTACTGGCCGGGCGCGCCTTGGAACGGCGGCGGGGTCTGCGGGTACTGCGGAGGCGGCGCCATGCCCGGCTGGTGGAACCCCGACTGCTGGAACGGCGGGGGAGTGCCGGGGCCCGGCGGCTGGAACGGCGGCGGGGTCGGCGGCTGGAAGCTGGGCTGCTGCTGACCGGCCTGCTGG
>NZ_BAAGZI010000348.1:0-6345 GCF_054778695.1 Actinocorallia lasiicapitis | reverse complement strand
GGCGGGCGCGGGCGGCGGCGCGGAGTCCCAGACGGTGGCGCGGCCGCGCGCCGGATAGATCACGACGGGCAGTTCGCCCTCGCTGACCGTGCTGACGGCCTGCCGCACGAAGCACGACGGGCTGAGCACCAGCCCTCGCCGCGCCACCTCGGCGTCGAGCGACGGCACCTCGAACGGGTAGGTGAGGGTCAGGGTGCCGCTGTCGTCCCAGGCGACGTTCGGCCCCAGCCCTTCCAGCATCGCCGCCGAACCGCCCCTGGCCAGCTCCCTGGCCCGGTGGATCACGTCGCCCTCCAGGACGGCCTCGATCCGCGGCCACCACGGCGCGATGCACGCCTCCCAGTAGGCCGCCAGCGCCGCGACGATCCGCTCCAGCAGCGGCCCGACCGGCCCGCTCAGCACGGGGGGCACCGGATGCCCGTGGTAGGCGTCCAGGAAATGGGTCCGCACCGTGTCCGGCGGGGTCCGGAGAATGATCTCCAGCTCGTCCGCGAGGGTCCGGCCGGCGACGGGCCGGGGCGTCACGAAGTCGGGGCTCCACCTGGTCGGCCCGAGCAGCCGGTCGAGCAGCTCGGTGTCGAGCCGCCCGTAGGCCTGCGCGGTGGCCCGCACGAACGGCAGATGCTCCGGGTACCGGCCCGCGTAGGCCCGCACCCGGAGCGAGGCGACCGCGGCCTCCACCGGCGAGAACGCGAACAGCGCCCCCGCCAGATCGCTCACGGTCAACCTGAACTGCTGCATCCCGCCAGCCTAGTTAGGCGACGGTGTACTCGGCGGGGTTGGCCTTGCGGGTGCCGAGCCAGTACTCGAAGGTGAATCCGGGCCACAGGGAGCGGTTGACGCCCTGCTCGTCGAGGTACCAGGACTGGCAGCCGCCCTCGTTCCAGACCGCCTTGCGGAGGCGGCGGTGCATCTTCTGGTTGTAGGCGCGCATCGCCTCGGGCTTCGGCTCGACCGTGGTGGCCTTGCGGTCCGACAGCAGCTTCAGCAGGCTCAGGATGTGGTTGACCTGGACCTCGATCATGAAGACGACCGAGTTGTGGCCGAGGCCGGTGTTCGGGCCGAGCAGGACGAAGAAGTTCGGGAAGCCCGGCACCGTGACGCCGTGGTGGGCCTCGATGCCGTCCGCCCACGCCTCCTGGATCTTGATGCCGTCGCGGCCGCTGATGTGCCACTCGCTCATCGCGTCGACGACCTTGAAGCCGGTGCCGTAGATGATGGCGTCAACCTCGAT
Organism: Actinocorallia lasiicapitis; assembly: GCF_054778695.1. Classification (NCBI taxonomy): domain Bacteria; kingdom Bacillati; phylum Actinomycetota; class Actinomycetes; order Streptosporangiales; family Thermomonosporaceae; genus Actinocorallia; species Actinocorallia lasiicapitis. Next base: position 5,111 of record NZ_BAAGZI010000348.1, on the reverse strand, counting down.
CTCCTCGCCGTCCACGGTGACGATGGAGTGCTCGCGGATCTCGGCGATGCCCTCGGTGCGCAGGTCGACGTTGGCACGCGACAGCGCCGGGTAGTAGTCGTTCGACAGCAGGACCCGCTTGCAGCCGATCGTGTAGTCGGGGGTGACCTTGGCGCGGAGCTCGGGGTCCTTGACCTGGCGCTTGATGTGGCTCATCGCGATCGACTTCTGCGGCGCCGACAGGCGCGGGTCGAGCGCGAACCCGACGGCGCGGGCCTCCAGCCCCCAGTAGATGCCGTTGCGGACGGCGCGCGCCACACCCGGCACCTTCAACGCACCGGACAGCGCGAAGTCGGGCTTCGGCTGGATCCAGGGGGCGGTCCGCTGGAAGACGGTCAGCCGGGAGACCTGCTTGGCGATCTGCGGGACGAACTGGATGGCGCTGGCACCCGTGCCGATGACGGCGACGCGCTTGCCCGTCAGGTCGTAGTCGTGGTTCCACTGGGCGGAGTGGAACGCCTCGCCCTTGAAGTTCGCCATCCCCTGCACGTTGGGGTAGCTGGGGTGGTGCAGCGCGCCCATGCCGGAGACGACGGCGCGCGGGGTGAGGGTGGTGCCGTCGGCGAGCCGGACGTTCCAGCGCTTCTCGGCGTCGTCCCAGTCGGTGCCCACGACCGCGGTGCCGAACCGGATCCGCGACCGGATGTCGTACTTGTCGGCGCATTTGTCGAGGTAGCGCTGGATCTCCGGCTGCGGGGAGAACAGCCGCGACCAGTTCTTGTTCAGCTCGAACGAGAACGAGTACATCGGCGACGGGACGTCACACGCGCAGCCGGGGTAGGTGTTGTCCCACCAGGTGCCGCCGAGGTCCGATGACTTCTCGAGGATGACGAAGTCGTCGAAGCCCTGCTGGCGCAGGCGGATGGCCATTCCGAGCCCCGCGAAGCCCGCTCCGATGATCACGATCGACTCGCTCATGACCGTCCCTACTTATTAGTCGCATTGTCTAGTACGAGGAGTAAGTTACCCCGAGTAAGTTACCAATGGTAGGGTAAGGCCTTGTGACCAGGAGCACAAGAAAGCGGATGTCTCGGGCAGATCGCGAGCAGCAGATGCTCGACGTCGCCGAAGAAGTCTTCGCCGAGCGCGGCTTCACCTCGGCGACCATGGACGAGATCGCCGAGCGCTGCGGGGTCTCCAAACCGCTGATCTACGAGTACTTCGGCTCCAAGGACGGCCTCCTGCTCGCCGCCGTCAACCGGGCCCGCGCCGAGCTGTATGAGGTGACGACCGCCGCCATGGCGCTCGGCACCGATCCGCGCGACATCCTGGAACGCGGCCTGGTCGCCTACTACGCCTTCACGACCGTGCACAGCCGCTCGTTCGCCGTCCTGCTCCAGGAGCCGGCGGCGGCGTCGTTCGAGGCGATCGAGTCGGTCCGCCGCCAGCAGCACGGCCTGATCGCGCCGGTGATCTCACTGTGGGCGCCGCACCTCGAAGCCGAACGTGTCTCCGCTTACACCGAACTGATCATCGGGGCCTGCGAGCGGATCTCGCTCTGGGCGTCCCACCAGGGCGCCTCCCCCGAGAAGGCCGCCTCCTACACCCTCGACTTCTGCTGGGACGGGCTGAAGAGCCTTCTTGACACCCCGTCTCGGTAAGTGTCACCGTACAGATGGTTCGTACACTGTACGTCGGCGAGAGGGCCGTCATGTGGGAGATCCCGATGTCGGGCGACGCCCGGTTCACCTGGGAGTACGACGAAGGCCGGGCGCAACTGCTCAACCTGTACCAGAAGGGCAAGGACAGGCAGTGGGACGCCGCCAAGCGCATCGACTGGTCGATCGAGGTCGACCCCTGCAACGCGTTCGGGGTGCCCGACCAGTCCAGCCCCATCTACGGCACCGTCTGGTGGGACAGACTCGGTGAATCCGGCCGCAAGCAGCTCCGGCACCACCAGGCGTCCTGGCAGTTCTCGCAGTTCCTGCACGGCGAACAGGGCGCGATGATCTGCGCGGCCCGGATCGTCGAGGCCGCCCCCGACCTGGACGCCAAGTTCTACTCCGCCACCCAGACCATGGACGAGGCGCGCCACGTCGAGACCTTCCAGCGGTTCCTGCTGGACAAGCTCGACCTGGTCTACCCGATCAACGACCAGCTCCAGCTCCTACTGAAGGACACCCTGACCGACAGCCGCTGGGACATGCCCTACCTGGGGATGCAGGTGCTGATCGAGGGCCTCGCGCTGGCCGCGTTCGGCGTCGCCCGCGACATCACCACCCAGCCGCTGCCCAAGCAGATCCTCACCTATGTCATGCAGGACGAGGCCCGCCACGTCGCGTTCGGCCGGATGGCGCTGCGCGACCACTACCGCGAGCTGAGCGCCCCCGAACTGCGCGAACGCGAGGACTTCGTGATCGAGGGCTGCCATCTGATGAAGGACAGGCTCCGGCAGACCGAGGTCTGGGAGCACTTCGGGCTGCCCGTCCGTGAGGTCCGCAAGGTCATCGACGGCTCGCGCTTCATGACGATGTACCAGAGCTTCCTGTTCAGCCGGATCGTGCCGTGCGTGCGCGACATCGGGCTCTGGAGCGAACGCGTCCAGCAGGCCTACGTCGACATGGACGTCATCGATCTGGCCCGCCAGGATCTCGACGCGCTGATGCGCGCCGACGAGGAACGCGCCGACCAGCTCGACGCGGAACGGTTCGCGGCCGAAGAGGCCGAACGCAGAACCGAAGTGGACACGATCATCGAGGAGGCACGCGGGTGAAGGAATTCCAGGGCCGGACGGCCGTGATCACGGGTGCGGCCAGCGGATTCGGGCGGGTGACCTCACTCGCCCTGGCCGAGCGCGGGATGAAGATCATCGCCGCCGACCTGGATCTGGCGGGCGCGGAGCGGACCGTCGAACTGGCCGGGCTGCTCGGGCCCGGCGGCGCCGCCTACACCGTCGACGTCGCCGACCCGGACGCCATGGAGAAGTTCGCGGCGGCCGTCAAGGACGAGCACGGCGTGCCCGACCTGGTCATGAACAACGCCGGGATCGCGGTCACCGGCCCGTTCCTCGACACCTCGTTCGAGGACTGGGAGAAGATCATCGGGGTCAATCTGACCGGGGTGGTCAACGGATCGCGGATCTTCGGCCGGCAGATGGCCGAGCGGAACAGCACGCTGCCCAAGAAGCAGCGCTCCGGCCACATCGTGAACATCGCGTCGGCCGCCAGCTACGCGCCGGTCCGGTCGCTGCCGTCGTACTGCACGACCAAGGCCGCCGTCCGGATGCTGTCGGAATGCATGCGCGCCGACCTGGCGTCCGAGGGCATCGGGGTCACCTGCATCTGCCCCGGGTTCAGCAACACCAACATCGCGTCCAACGCGCGGGTCGCGTCGGGGGTGCCCGCGGACGTCGCGGCGAAGATGCACAAGCGCGGTGAACGCGGGCTCAAGCTGCGCGGCTACCCGCCGGAGAAGGTCGCGGCGCGGATCATCAAGGCCGTCGAGCGGAACGAGGCCGTGGTCTCGATCAACCTCGAGGGGCATCTCTCGCACTACGCGTCCCGGTTCGCTCCGTCCGTCAGCCGGTTGATCGCCCGGATCCCGGCCGGGTTCTAGCTCACGATGAGCGCGAGGGCCGCCGCGTAGCCGGGCGCCGGATCGAGGTCGTAGAGCCTGATCCGGGCCGCGAGGCCGGGGCGGCCCGCCCAGTCGAGGAGGACGGGCGGTTCGTCGGGGGCCGAAAGGGTCAGATCGGTCATCGGGACGCGCAGGCCGTCGCCGGTGACCTTCAGCAGCGCCTCCTTGCGGGTCCAGTAGACGTGCAGGTCACCGGGGCGCTCGCGCGGCGACAGGACGTGCGAGGCCACCTCGGTCATCGGCCGGTCGCGCTGCTCGACGTCCAGGCCGACCGGCACGTCCGCGACCGCGATCCCGGCCAGCGCGCCCGAATGCGTCACCGAGATGTGGACGCCCGGATGGCGCGGCCTGCCGTGCGGACGGCCGCAGTCCTCGCACGACCGGTCCAGGACGACCTTCTCCGGAGCGAGCCCGGTCCGTTCCGCCACTAGACGCTTGGCCCACACGACACCCAGAGTGAAGCGACGTCTGTCATCCTCGCGAAGATAGGCGGCCCGACGTTCCTCTTCGACCCCATCCAAGAGGGACAGGTCGGACGAATCGCTATCGGAGGTGTTCGCCCAGTGAATCCGCAATCCGAACCCGAGTTCCCGCACGCTCATCACACTAGTGTGACCAACGTTGAAGCCCTCACGCGCGAGGATCCCCGCACCATCGGCCCGTTCACCATCGTCGGCCGGCTGGGCGCGGGCGGCATGGGCGCCGTCTACCTCGGGCGCAGGGACTCCGAGCAGGTCGCCGTCAAGGTGATCCGCGCGGAGCTCGGCGCCGACCCCGGCTTCCGCGCACGGTTCGCGGCCGAGGTCGCCGCGGGCCAGCGGGTCGCGTCGTTCTGCACGGCCGCCATGCTGGGCTCCGGCGTGCACGAAGGCCGTCCCTATCTGATCACCGAGTACATCGACGGGCCGACCCTGCTCGACCATGTCACCCGGCGCGGCGCGCTGTCGTACGGCACGCTCCAGGGGCTGGCCGTGGGGGTGGCGGCCGCGCTGACCGCCATCCACGGGGCCGGGCTGATCCACCGCGACCTCAAACCGTCCAACGTGATCCTGTCGGTGTCGGGGCCACGGGTGATCGACTTCGGGATCGCGCGGGCCCTCGACCAGACGACGGGCTTCACCGGCACCGGCCAGCTCATCGGCAGCCCCGGCTGGATCGCGCCCGAACAGCTCCTGCGCGACGCGACCACCACGGCCGTCGACGTCTACACGTGGGGCTGCCTGGTCGCGTTCGCGGCGCGGGCCCGGCATCCGTTCGGCACGGGCGAGCCGATCGCGATGGCCAGCCGGATCCTGCACGGCGAACCCGACCTCGACGGGGTGCCCGAGCCGCTGCTCAGCCTGGTGCGGCGGGCCCTCGACAAGAACCCCGCCAACCGGCCGTCGGCGCGTGATCTGCTGCTGCAGATGGTGGGCGGTCCCGGCGAGGCGCGCGCCACCGAGGCCGTCGAGGCGGCCTGGCAGCCGCCGGCCCCACCCGTCCAGCCGACCGTCCCG
>NZ_BAAGZI010000347.1:0-6354 GCF_054778695.1 Actinocorallia lasiicapitis | reverse complement strand
GGCCTTAGGCGTCGGGACGGCCGGACGCGGCTTCGGCGGCGTCACGCCGGGCTGCGGCGCGAGCGGCCACGGCCCGAACGGCGGCGGAAACACCGGTCGCGGAGTGAACTCACGCGGCGTGTGCCCAGGAGAGATCAGCACCGTCAGCCCCGGCTCGGGCACCGCAGGCGTGGAGGCAGCGGGAAAGCCCGGCGGCCTGGGGCTCGACCCGTCCGGAACGGCCGTCACAGGCCCGACCGAGCCCGGCGCCGGAATCGTCGGCACAGGCCAGGCCGGTCCCGAGGTGATCGTGAGGGTGGGCCACGGCGACGCGGACCCAGGCCACGTAGGCCAGGGCGATACCGACCCGGACCACGTCGGGCCCGGCGACACGGGCCCGGGCGATACCGGACCGGTGCACGTGGGCCAGGGAGACGCCGGTCCTTGCCACGCGGGGCCCGGCAACGCGTGTCCAGGCAACGCGTGCCCAGGCGACGAGGGCCCGGGTGACGTGTGCCCGGACGACGCGGGTCCGGACGACGCGGGTCCGGACGACGCGGGTCCGGACGACGCGGGTCCGGACGACGCGGGTCCGGGACACGAGGGCCAGGGCGACGCGGGTCCAGGGGAGGTGGGGCCGGAGGTTGCGGGCCAGGGCGACGCGGGTACGGACGAGGTGGGTCCGGGCGTCGCGGTCCCGGGCCAGGTGGGCCAAAGCGACGTGGGTGCGGGCGAGGTGGGGCTGGGGGACGTGGTTCCGGGCCACGTGGGGCTCGGGGAGGGGGTTCCGGGTGGGGTGGGGGCGGCCGGGTGGGTGGGGGTGCAGGAAGCGTCGCCGGTGGTGAGGTAGAGGTCGAGGGGGACGGGCGGGAGGTGCGCCCAGACGCAGATCATCGTGGTGGGGCCTAGCTGGACCAGGGCGGTCAGGCCGTCGCCGGAGGGTCCGGGTGACGGGGACGGCTCGCCGGCGGGGCCGGTGAGGCCGGCGAGGGCGGGGCCGCCGCCCATGAAGATCGCGCACAGGGCGCAGCCGACGGCTTTGACCAGATCTCTCATGGGATGCGGGTGAATTCCTGCTGGGCGGTCTCGTAGGCCGTCGTGTCGACGCCGAGCGCCCCGGAGAACGCGTGGTTGATGTTGAACATCAGGTACATGCTGACGCCCAGCATCGCCGCCATGATCGTCAGCGGGACCCAGGCCATGCCGCGCGGCCGCGCCCCCGCCAGGAACGGGTAGACGATCATGATCAGTCCGCTGACCAGGGTGAGGGCGAGGACGCCGCGGGGCAGCCCGGACGAGGCGTCCGAGGCGCGCTGGCGGCGGGCGGCGAACAGGTCCTCGATGTTCGCCATGACGCCGTCCGCGGCCTCCCTGGCCTTGGTCTTGTCGGGGTGGTCGTACTCGCCGGTCCGTGCCCTGAACTCGTCGGCGATCTTCCAGCCTTCGGGGCTCGTGTCGTCGTGGGCCACCATGTACGGCCACTCGTCGTCGATCACGAAGCGGGTGTAGTCCCGCAGGGAGGCGCGGACCTCGTCGCGCTGCGCGGCGGGCAGGTCGCCCGCGTCCCAGTAGGCCTCCACCAGGGCCTGCGCCTCGGCCTGCGTGTTCTGGCGGGCGCTGTCGGCGACCGTCCAGGGGATGATCACCGCGATCGCGAAGATCAGCAGGAAGAGCGCGGAGAGCATCCCGCCTGCGTGTGCGGCGGTCGGCCCGTCGGGGGAGTCGTCGTCCTGCCCGAACCGGTGGAAGACCTTCGCCGCGACGAAGACGAGCGCGACGGCGAGGACGGCGGCCAGCATCGACCAGAAGACAATCATCAGCGCCCCAGGTAACTTACTGTAGTTACATAAACGTGGGGAGTTCGCGATCATCTAACCACGGTCAGTGCTTCGGCCCGCTGGTGACGCGTTCGAGTTCTCCCTGTTCATCCTGGGAATTTCGCTGAGAGCGATCGCCGTGCCGGCCGGCGATGACCTCCTGGAACCAGATCTTGGCCCGGATCAGCGGACGTCGCAGCCGCTGCTCCCGGCCGAGCGCCAGCCGGAACTTCCGGCCGTCCGGGTCGTAGAACCAGCGCGCCCACGGCGAGAACGGCCGGGCCAGCCGCATCACCCCCACCACGAGCAGCGGCAGCAGGAACAGCCCGGCGAGCCCCGTCCAGATCTTGCCCTTGAGCAGGCAGACCACGGCCAGCGCCAGATGCAGGACCAGGCTGCCGATCCACAGCGCCACCCCCGCCGCTCCGGACGCGCCCGCGACGTCGTCGAAGAGCGTGGGCCGCACCCCGAGCAGCAGCAGTCCCGTCACCCCGATCGCGACGAACACCGCGTCGACGGAGGCGCGGCCCTCCTCGGTCCAGTAGACGTCGCGCAGATGCAGGATCAGCGCGAACTCGTCCAGGACGAGCGCCGCACCCACCCCGAACAGCGCCGCGGCGACCGCGTAGGGCCCGATCAGCTCGTCGTCCAGCGCGAACGAGGCGACCCCCGAGACGATCATCAAGATCACCCCGAACACCACATGGTGGATGTGCGTGTCGCCCGCCTTGACGTTCCGCAGGATCCACCCGCGGTCGGCCCTGATCAGCCGAACGCTCAGGCGCGTGCCGAGAAACGTCACGATGAACGCGACGAAAAAACAGAAGAGCGGCAGGCGTCCTGTCTCCAGCACCCTGCGCGCGAACAGATCCCACACAGGCTCCCCCGATACCTACCCACCCATCATGCACACAGCGTGACCTGTGACCTTAGCCTTGGGGTGTCCTGGCGGAATCGGCAAGTTGAGAGTGAGATCACGTATGGACTTCGTGGATCGGTGTGAACCGGATTGCCGGGCCTGGATCGCGGAGGCGATCGGCAAGGTCGAGGCCGACGCCAACCGGAGCGCCGACACCCATCTGCATGTGTTCCCGCTGCCCCCGGCCTGGGGGATCGACCTGTATCTGAAGGACGAGTCGGTGCATCCGACGGGGTCGCTGAAGCACCGGCTGGCCCGGTCGCTGTTCCTCTACGCGCTGTCCAACGGCTGGGTGCGCGAGGGGACGACCGTCATCGAGGCGTCCAGCGGTTCGACGGCCGTCAGCGAGGCGTACTTCGCCCGGCTGCTGGGGCTGCCGTTCGTCGCGGTGATGCCGAAGTCGACCAGCCCGGAGAAGATCGCGCTGATCGAGTTCCAGGGCGGTTCGTGCCATTTCACCGAGGACGGGTCGCAGATCTACGCCGAGGCGCAGCGGCTGGCCGACGAGACCGGCGGCCACTACATGGACCAGTTCACCTACGCCGAGCGGGCCACGGACTGGCGGGCCAACAACAACATCGCGGCGTCGATCTTCGAGCAGCTCGCGCTGGAACCGCACCCCGAACCGTCCTGGGTCGTGGTCAGCGCCGGGACGGGCGGCACCGCCGCGACCATCGGCCGCTACACCCGGTACCGCAAGATGCAGACCAAGCTCTGCGTGGTCGATCCGGAGGGGTCGGCGTTCTACGAGTCCTGGGTGAACGGCGACCCGTCCGTGACGGCCAAGGGCTCGCGGATCGAGGGGATCGGCCGGCCCAGGGTCGAACCGTCGTTCCTGCCGACCGTGATCGACCGGATGATCCGGGTGCCGGACGCCGCCTCGATCGCCGCGATGCGGTGGGCGTCGGAGGTCACCGGACGCAAGGTCGGCGGCTCCACCGGCACCAACGTGTGGGGCGCGCTCCGGCTGATCGCCGAGATGCGCGAGCGGGGCGAGCGCGGCAGCGTCGTCACCCTGATCTGCGACGGCGGCGAACGCTACACCCACACCTACTACGACGACTCCTGGCTCGCCGACAAGGAGATCGACATCGCCCCCCACCTCGCCGCCCTCCGCGCCCAGCTCCTGAGTTAGGCCGTGTCTTAGGAATCGTCAGTCCCACTGCGCGCGGACAAGATCCATAAGGCATGGCCGCGGGTCAAGCGGGCGGCGCGCTGCGGGCAGGTTTGCGCAAGGGTTTCCGGTGGCCGCTTGGCCGTGATGGGGCCCGGGTAGGCAGACCGTCGCAAAGATCTTGCGGCTGGCGGAGGGGGCCTGGTGCTCGTCCTGGGGATCGTCCTGTTCTTCGTGCTCCTCATGGGGTCGATCGCACTGCACGAGGTGGGCCATCTGGTCTTCGCCAAGAAGTTCGGGGTCCGCTGCCCGCAGTACATGGTCGGCTTCGGCCCGACGATCAAGTCATGGCGGCGCGGTGAGACCGAGTACGGCGTCAAATGGATCCCCCTGGGCGGGTACGTCCGGATGATCGGGATGCTGCCTCCGCGCCCCGGCGACCCCGACGGGCAGCTCAGGCCGTCCTCGACGGGCCGGTTCAGCCAGCTCATCGACGCCGCCCGCGCCTCCGCGCTCGAAGAGGTCGGCCCCGACGACGGCGACCGCGTCTACTACAAGAAGAAGTGGTGGCAGAAAGCGCTGATCTCGTTCGGCGGCCCCGCCATGAACTTCCTGCTGGCGTTCCTGTTCCTGGCCGTCGCGATGATGGGGATCGGGCTGAAGGAGCCCACCACGGCCATCGGCACCGTCGCCCAGTGCGTGCTGCCCGCCGCGACCCAGCTCCGCGAATGCACCCCGAAGGACCCGCTGACGCCCGCCGCGGCGGCCGGACTGAAGCCGGGCGACACGATCACCGCCTTCGACGGCGCCCCGATCGGCGACTACACCGACTTCCAGCGGCTGATCCGCGACTCGGCCGGGCAGCGCGTCACCCTGACCGTCCGGCGCGGCGACCAGACCCTCACGCTCACCCCGACGATCATCAGCAACACCGTCGCGGACCTGTCCAAGCCGGGCGGCACCGTGACGGCCGGATTCCTCGGCATCACCCCCGCCCTGGAGTACGTGCGGCAGGGCCCCGGCGCGGTCCTCACCCAGATCGGCGGGATGGCCACCGGCACCCTCCAGGCGTTCGCGCACTTCCCGGAGAAGATGCGGGGCATCTGGCACGCGTCGTTCAGCGGGGCGAAGCGGGAGGCCGACAGCCCGATGGGGGTGATCGGGGCGTCCCGGATCGGCGGCGAGGTCCTCACCTCCAAACAGGACAACCTCGGCAAGATCTCGATCTTCATCCTGCTGCTGGGCTCGATCAACTTCGCGGTCGGCGCGTTCAACCTGCTGCCCCTGCTGCCGCTGGACGGCGGCAACATCGTCGGCGCCCTCTGGGAAGGCGTCAAACGCGGCTTCGCCCGGCTCACCGGCAGGCCGGCGCCAGGGCCTGTGGACGTCGCCAAAGCCCTGCCGCTGACCTATGTGGTCGGCGGGCTGATCCTGGTCATGGGCGTCCTGCTCGCCTACGCCGATCTGGTGAACCCCGTCAGGCTGGGAGGTTGACCGCGAGCTCGCGGACGGTGTCGACGGTGTCGGCCTCCTCTGCGGTCTTGTCGTCGCGGTAGCGGAGCACGCGGGCGAAGCGCAGCGCCATCCCGCCCGGGTAGCGGGTGCTGCGCTGGACGCCGTCGAACGCGATCTCGACGACCTGGACGGGCTCGACTCGCACCGTCCAGCCGTCGTCACTGGTCTTGAGCTGCTGGAACCGCTCGGTCTGCCAGGCCAGCAGCTCGTCGGTCAGGCCCTTGAAGGTCTTGCCGAGCATCACGAACCCGCCCGTCTCCGGATCACGGGCCCCCAGATGCAGGTTCGACAGCTTGCCCTGCCGCCGCCCGTGGCCCCACTCGACGGCCAGCACCACCAGATCGAGGGTGTGCCGCTGTTTCACCTTGATCCAGCCCGCGCCGCGCCGCCCCGCCGTGTACGGGGTGCCCAGGGACTTCACCACGACGCCCTCATGCCCGAGCCGGACGGACTCGGCGAAGAACGCCTCGGCCGCCACCGGATCGGCCGTCTCGATCCGCGGCATCCGCAGCTCCCGCGGGACGGCCTCGGCCAGGGCCCGCTGCCGGACCGAGCCCGGCTCGTCGAGCAGATCGCGGCCGTCGAGATGGAGCACGTCGAACACGAACACCGAGAGCGGGGCCGCGCCGCCCTCCCGGGTGGCGGTGGCGGCACGGGAGGAGGTGATTTGGAACGGTTCGGGCCGCCCGTCCGGCCGCTGCGCGATCAGCTCGCCGTCCAGGACGGCCGTGCCCAGGCCGAGCCCGCCGACCGCCGCGACCACCCCGGGCACCCTGTCGGTGATCTCGTCCAGGGTGCGGGTGAACACCCGGACCTCGGCGCCGTCCACATGGAGCTGCGCGCGGATCCCGTCCATCTTCTGCTCGACGCCCACCGGCCCGTCGGCCCCGGCCATCGCCTCGGCGACCGAAGGCGCGGACGCGGCCAGCATCGGCTTGACCGGACGGCCGACGACCAGCGTGAACTCCGCCAGCGCGGGCGCCCCGCCCGTCAGCGCGACGGTCGCGACC
>NZ_BAAGZI010000346.1:0-6360 GCF_054778695.1 Actinocorallia lasiicapitis | reverse complement strand
GTCGGCCTCGGCGACGGCCGCGGCCTCCAGGGCCTCGGCGGTCAGCTCGGTGGACTCCTGGGCGTCGGCGAGGGCGGCGACGGCGGCGTCCAGCGTGGAGCGCATCTGGAGGAGGCCCTGGCCGCCCGCCGATCCGCTCTGCGCCCAGTGCGCGCCGAGCACGTCGCCGTCGCGGGTGACGGCCGTCAGCTCGGGCGATCCGGCCACGACACGTCCGGCGGTCTCCAGATCGGCGACGACCACATGGCCGTCCAGGAGGTGGGCCATCGCGTCGGACAGGTGGGCGGGGACGGTGATCAGCTCGGTGGCCCAGACGGCTCCCGCCGGAGGCTCGCCCCGTCCAGGACCGGCCGGACGGGCGGGCGCGCCGATGACGAGTCCGGCGGCGGCGCCTTCGGCGCGCAGCAGGCGCAGGGCTGCGATCCCGGTGTCGAACGAGGAGAGCACGATCGCCTCGGTGGCCGCGCCGAGCGCGGCGGCGATCGCGGTCTCGGCCCCCGCCTGGACGGTCAGCAGGGACGCGAGGGTGCCGACGATCCCGTCCAGATCGGAGGTGGTGAGGGTCTCGGCGCCGTCGGCTGCGGTGCCGAGCGACAGTTCGAGCGCTTCGATCCTGGCCTGGAGCGCGGTGAGGTCCTTCTGGGCGCGGTGGTCGGCCGTGCGGGCGGCGGCGACCTGGTCGCGGGCGGCTTTCAGGTTCTGCTGGGGCTGCGCGACGGCGGCGCGGGCGGTCGAGGCTGCGTCCTTGGCGGCGGCCAGGGCCTCTTCGGCGATCTCCAGATCCAGCGCGAGCCGCGGGTCGGTGCTGTTGGCGGTCTCGAAGGCGTCGGCTTCGGCCTGGGCGGCTTCGGCGCGGTCCTCGGCGGACATGCGGGCTTCGACGAGCCGGCCGATCTCGGCTTCGGCCGCTTGGAGGCGGCTGCGCACGGACTCGACCTGGGAGCGGAGCCTGGCGAGCGCTTCGCGACGGTCGGTGGCGGCCTTGGCGGCCTGCTGGAGCCTGCGGTCCTCGGCGGCGAGCGCGCCTTCGGCTCCGGCCCGCTCCTGGACGGCTTCCTGGAGCGCTTCCTGTGCCTCTTCGAGTTTCTCGGTGAGGATGTCCTCCTGCGCGCGGATCTCCTCGGCTTCGCGCTCCAGCTCTTCGGGGTCCCGCCCGAACCGGTCCTCCTCGACGACCTCGCTGGTGTTGCGGTGCCGTTCGGCGGCGAGATCCGCCAGCCCCCGCAGCCTCTCCTTGAGCGAGGAGAGGCGGAAGAAGGTCTCCTGGACGAGCATGAGGACGGGGGCGGCCTCGGCCGTCTCGGCGTCGAGCTGCTCCTCCCGGTTCTGGGCCGTGGTGAGGGCCTCTTCGACCTCGGTGCGGCGGCGGCGCACGGACGCCTCGTCCGCGGCCTCCTGGTCGATCTTGGTGCGGAGGGTGAGGAGGTCGTCGGCGAGCAGCCGGAGTTTGGCGTCGCGGAGCTCGGCCTGGATCACGGCGGCCCTGCGGGCGATCTCGGCCTGCTTGCCGAGGGGTTTGAGCTGGCGGCGGAGCTCGGAGGTGAGGTCCTGGACGCGGGTCATGTTGGCCTGCATCGCGTCGAGCTTGCGGAGCGCCTTCTCTTTGCGTTTGCGGTGCTTGAGCACGCCCGCGGCCTCTTCGACGATCGCCCGCCGGCCTTCGGGGCCCGCGTTGAGCACCTGGTCGAGCTGGCCCTGGCCGATGATGACGTGCATCTCGCGGCCGATCCCGGAGTCCGACAGCAGATCCTGGACGTCGAGGAGGCGGCACGGGTCGCCGTTGATCGCGTACTCGGACGAGCCGGACCGGAACATCAGCCGGCTGATCGTCACCTCGGAGTAGTCGATCGGCAGGGCGCCGTCGGTGTTGTCGATCGTGAGGACGACTTCGGCGCGGCCGAGCGGGGCGCGGTTGGAAGTCCCCGCGAAGATGACGTCTTCCATCTTGCCGCCGCGCAGCGACTTGGCGCCCTGCTCCCCCATCACCCAGGCGAGCGCGTCGACGACGTTGGATTTGCCGGAGCCGTTCGGGCCGACCACGCAGGTGATGCCGGGCTCGAACTTCAACGTCGTGGAGGAGGCGAAGGACTTGAACCCGCGCAGCGTCAGGCTCTTGAGGTACACGCGCGGCCGTCCCCCTCCCCGAGCGCCCAGCGTGCGGGCGCCGAAAACACAGTGGGCAGCACCTTACCGCTGGCCAGGGAGCCCGCCGTCATGAAATGACAAAAGGGACGCCTGCTAAGACGTCCCTGATCTGTCGTGAACCAGCGCTCAGGCGAGCGCGGGCTCGCGGTCCGCGTGCACGGGTCCGTCCTCGGACGAGACCAGTGCATCGTTTTCTTCCTGGAGCCGAACCAGTTCGGCTTCCAGATCCCGAACACGCCGCTGCAGACGCCGCATCTCGGCGACCATCCGAGGGTCGGGACCGCCGACGTGGCCGAGTAGAGCCTTCGCCATGATTGAGGGTCCTCCACGCTGAGTAACCAGCAGAGATCACACTTCACCCTTGATGTGGATGGAGTGCGTTATCGACTCTTCCAGAGTCGCACCGGCCGGTGTGTCGGTCAAGCCGTACATCACAGACCCGTAACAACCTTGCTCCACTGAGTTTAGCAGGTTGAGCGGAGAATACCCAGCGGGTCATCTTTCTACGAAACCGAGTACGTTACCGCGCGGCTCGCTCCAGCGCTCGGTTACACCGGCGACACGCCCTGGAGTCCCTTTGGAACGCAACAACTCCAGGAGTTTCTCGCAATTCTCCCGCGACCCTTCGGCATTGACCTCGACCCTGCCGTCCCGCAGATTGGTCGCCGATCCGACGAGCCCCAGCTCCAGGGCGCGCGCCCGGGTCCACCACCGGAATCCGACGCCCTGCACCTCGCCCCGCACCCAGGCGGTCAGCCGCACGTCAGCCAACGGACCGCACGCCGCGCGGCCGCGGCTGGCACACCGGGCAGGAGTAGGACGACCGGTTCATGAAGACTTCACGCCGGATCGGCGTCCCACATCGGCCACAGGGTTCGTCGCGACGGCCGTAGGCGTTCAGCGACCGCGCGAAGTAGCCGCTGTCCCCGTTGACGTCGACATAAAGGGCGTCAAAGGAGGTTCCGCCGACGTTCAGTGCCGCCGCCATGACCTCGCGTGACGCCTGGAGCAGAAGGGAGACCTGAGGCCCGGTGAGTTTCGCCGTCGGCCGTTCTCCGTGCAGTTTGGCGTGCCATAGCGCTTCGTCGGCATAGATGTTGCCGACCCCGCTGATCAGTGACTGATCGAGGAGCGCCCTTTTAATACCTGTTTGTCGTTTTTTCAGCGCTCGTTGGAACGCTTCGTCGTCGAAGACCTTCTCGAACGGGTCCGCCGCGATATGCGCGATGACCTCGGGAACGGGCGCTTCATCGCCGTGCGGATCGGCTTGCAGCTCCGACACCATCAGATGGCCGAAGGTCCGCTGATCCACGAAACGCAGATCGGGGCCGCCGTCGGTGAAGGTCAACCGGACCCGCAGATGCTTCTGGCGCTCGGCGTCGGCCGCGCCGACCAGCAGCTGGCCGCTCATGCCCAGATGCGCGAGCAGCGCGCCCTCGCCGAACGGCACCCACAGATACTTGCCGCGTCTGCGCGGCGGCTCCAGCGTGCGGCCGACGAGCCGGGCGGCGAAGTCGTCGCCGCCCGCCAGATGCCGGCGCACCGCGCGCGGATGGTCGACCGACACCGTGGCGACGGTACGGCCCGCCGTCCAGGTCTCCAGACCGCGCCGGACCACCTCGACCTCGGGCAGCTCCGGCATCTAGGCGCCTTCGGGCTTGACGGCGGCGAGCTCGGCGCGGATCTCCGTCCAGGCGGCCTCGGCGGCCTTCTGCTCGGCCTCCTTCTTCGACCGGCCCTCGCCCTGACCGTAGGAGGACGAACCGACCCGGACCGATGCGCGGAAGGTCTTCTGGTGGTCGGGCCCGCTCTCGGTGACGACGTACTCCGGCACGCCCAGGCCCTCGTCGGCGGTGAGCTCCTGGAGCGAGGTCTTCCAGTCCAGGCCCGCGCCGAGGTTCGCCGACTGGGCGATCAGGCCGTCGAACAGCCGGTGGACCAGCGCGGACGCCTCGTCCAGCCCGAGGTCGAGATAGACGCAGCCGATCAGCGCCTCGAGGGTGTCGGCGAGGATCGAGGCCTTGTCCCGGCCGCCGGTGCCCTCTTCGCCGCGGCCCAGCCGGATGTGCGCGCCCAGGTCCAGACCGCGGGCGACCCCGGCCAGCGCCCGCATGTTGACGACCGCGGCGCGCAGCTTCGCGAGCTGCCCCTCGGGCAGGTCAGGGTGGCCCCGGTACAGCGTGTCGGTGACGACCAGGCCGAGCACGGAGTCGCCGAGGAACTCCAGCCGCTCGTTGGTGGGCAGCCCGCCGTTCTCGTAGGCGAACGAGCGGTGGGTGAGAGCGCGCTCCAGCAGCTCGGGGCTGAGCTTCAGGGCGATGCGCTCTTCAAGATCACTGGTGGGGACGGTCATGCACGGCTCCTCGCTGGTCGACCGCTGATCGCGGGTACACGGCGAGACCACCCGCTGGCGTCCCAGAAAGCGAGGTACGCGCCGGGAGCTCGATTTCCGGCGTACACCACGACCCTGGGGCGTCAGACGATCCCGCCCTCTGGATACGGCTGCGGGGGCGCGATCGCACGGTGAAGTGCGACCCGCCCCCGAGACCGTTGAGATCAGCCTCAGGCCGTCTCGACGACCTGACGCTTGTTGTAGACGCCGCAGGTCGAGCACGCCACGTGCGGCAGCTTCTGGTCGCGGCACTGCGGGCACTCGACGAGCGCCACGGCCTGCGTCTTCCAGGCGGAGCGACGGTGGCGGGTGTTGCTGCGGGACTTCTTCCGCTTCGGGACGGCCATGATTCCTAGCCTTCTTCTTCTCGTGTTTCGATAAGGCCCTGCAGCGCCGCCCACCGGGGGTCGGCAGCGTCGTGCGAGTGGTCGGGACCGGCGTCCGCCAGCCGTACACCGCACTCCGTGCAGAGGCCGGGACAGTCGTCCTGGCACAGGGGGGACAGGGGCAGTGCGAGCACCACCGCGTCCCTGAGCACCGGTTCAAGATCGAGGAGATCCCCGTCAAGACGGTGTTCGTCCTCGTCGGCGGTCGAACCCGAACGGGTGTCGACGTAGACGAAGAGTTCCTGGAACTCCACTTCCATGTGGAAGTCGAGTCCGTCCAGGCAGCGTGCGCACTCGCCCTGGATGGGCAGGTCCGCCGTGCCCGAGACGAGCACGCCCTCCATCACCGACTCGAACCGCAGGTCCAGCTCAAGTTCGGCGTCCTTGGGAACGCCGACCATCTCGACGCCTAGACCTTCCGGTGCCGGTACGGAGACGACCTGTTCCTTCATCGACCCCGGACGCCGGCCCAGCGTGTGCGTATCGAGCACGAGGGGCCGTTTGGGATCGAAGCTGGACAGGACTACTCCCCTGGTACTCAGGCATGGACAGATCGCCACGTCAGGCATGGCCGAACGCCAAGGATACCGGTCAGCGGGGGTTAGCCCAACTCAGTCGTCTTTCAACCGCTCGATGAGCCGCTGGTGGACGAGTTCCGGGACCAGTCCCGAGGCGTCTCCCCCCCACTTTACGACCTCCTTCATGAGGCTGGACGACAGGAAGGAGTAGTCGGGGGCCGTCGCCATGAAAAGGGTCTCCACGCCCGACATGCGGTGGTTCATCTGGGCGATCTGGAGTTCGTAGTCGTAGTCGGTGACGGCCCGCAGCCCGCGGACGATCACCGGGATGTCGTGGGACTTGCAGTAGTCCACGGTGAGGCCGCGGAAGGAGTCGACGGTCACATTGCCGTACTCCTTGGTGACCTCGCGGATCAGGTCGACCCGCTCCTCGACCGTGAACAGGCCTCGCTTGGCGAGGTTGATCGAGACCATCACGATCACCTCGTCATAGAGCCGGGAGGCCCGGCTGATGATGTCGAGATGCCCGTTGGTCACCGGGTCGAAGGAGCCCGGACAGACGGCACGGCTCGGTTTTGAATCCATCAGTGGCCCTTACCCTTCGGCTTCGAACGGCGCGACGGTACCAAACCCCTGCTCGTGGTCACTTCAGCGCCCCACGATCGCGACCATGATCAGACGGGAAGGAGACACTTCCGGGCGGGGGAGAATGGGTTTCATGACGAGGGTGATCGCGGGTGTGGCCGGGGGGCGCCGGCTGGTGACGCCGGAAGGCCGGGACACCCGGCCGACGGCCGACCGGGCCAGGGAAGGGCTGTTCTCGACGGTCCTGTCGCTGCTCGGGCCGCTGGACGGGCTGCGGGTCGCCGACTTCTACGCCGGTTCGGGGGCGGTCGGGCTGGAGGCGCTGTCGCGGGGC
>NZ_BAAGZI010000345.1:0-6374 GCF_054778695.1 Actinocorallia lasiicapitis | reverse complement strand
GCTCCTGCCCGGTCTGGACGCGCCCGTCCACGCGCCGCCTCCGCCGCCGCCGGGCGGCGACCCGGCCGCCGACGATCTGGGCGGCTGACCGCTTGCGAAGTAAGGGTTGCCTAATTTAGGTTAGGCGAACCTAAAAGCAAGGAGATCTCAGTGAAGCGCGTTCTGGTCGCCGTGTCCGTATCCGTCCTGGCCGCGGCCGGAGTCTCGGCGCCCGCCGCCGCCGAGACCGAGTACGGCAAGAAGCCGAAGCTGACCGTCTCGACCGACGTCATCGCGCCCAAGGGCGGCACCAAGGTGACCGTCAAGGGCTCCGGCTACGCCGCGAACAAGGGCGTCTACGTCGCGCTCTGCAAGGACAACGGCAAGGGTGTCAAGCCCGGCCCCTGCTACGGCGGCGACCGCGGCGGCGCGGCTCAGGCCTGGGTCAGCGGGCTGGCCCTCGCCCAGGGCATGGGCGCGACCAAGCTCGGCAAGGGCGGCACCTTCACCGCCACCCTGACGCTCGGCGCGGCCGCGGGCGACCTGGACTGCACCAAGGTCAGGTGCGTCATCGCGACCCGCAACGACCACTTCGCGACCGCCGACCGCTCCCAGGACGTCCTGATCCCCGCCCGCGTCGGCAAGCTGACGGCCGCCAAGCTGACGGTGAAGCGCGCCAAGAAGACCCTCACCGCCACCCTCGCCCTCACCCTGGACGGCAAGAAGGCGTCCTGGCCGGGGCAGAAGGTCTATCTGGAGCGCAAGGCCGGCAAGAAGTGGGTCCGGGTCGGCTCGGCGCTCACCTCGGGCAAGGGCGTCGTCAAGCTGAAGCTCGCGAAGAAGGGCACTTACCGGACCGTCTTCACCGGCGGGAGGAAGGCCGTCTCCGCCTCGGTCAAGTACTGACCGTGCGACGCGCGGTGGGCGCGGTGTTCGGCCGCGCCCACCCGCCGTCCCGCGATGATGGCCCCATGGACGTGACGCGTAGGACCGTGATCGGGCTGGTGGGGGTCGGCGGGCTGGCCGCCTGCGGCGGAGCGAAGGACGATGGCGGGCCGCCGAGCATCACCGGCCAGACCCTGGTGCTGGCCGAGGACCTGCCTGTCGGGACGGCGATGCTGAACCGCGAGCTGAAGGTGATCGTCAGCCAGCCGTCGGCGGGGGTGTTCAAGGCGTTCAGCGCCGTCTGCACCCATCAGGGCTGCACGGTGACGGCGCCCGCGGACGGCGTGGCCGCCTGCCCCTGCCACGGCAGCGAGTTCAAGACCGCCGACGGTTCCGTGGTGAAGGGGCCCGCCACCAAGGCGCTCCCGGAGTACCCGGTGAAACTCCAGGGCGGCGCCGTCGTCGGCGCCTGAACCAGAACATGATCGCGGCCGTATCCCTCCGTGTAGCTGCACGCGACCACGGAGGGATGTACCGGTATGGGCGAAGAGGGCAAGAGCGACGGTTCGCGGCGGGAGCTGCTGGTCGGGATCGGGCTGATCGGGGTCGCCGCGACCGCGTGCGGCGGTGAGGATCCGCCCGCCCTGACCGCGCCCGAGGAACCGGCGGGGCCCGCGAAGAAGAAGCAGGCGGGCGGCGGCCGGGTGCTCGGCAAGGCCGCCGACGTGCCGGTCGGCGGCGGAGTCGTCTTCGGCGGCCAGAAGATCGTGGTCACCCAGCCGACGAAGGGCGAGTTCGTCGCGTTCAGCGCCGTCTGCACCCATCAGGGCTGCACGGTCGCCGAGGTCGAGGACGGCACCATCAACTGTCCCTGCCACGGCAGCAAGTTCGCCGTCGCCGACGGTTCCGTGGTCAACGGGCCCGCGGCCAAGGCGCTCCCGGCCCGGAAGATCAAGTTGGTGGGCGGCGAGATCACGATCCCCACGTGACTGTCGTACCGGGCCGTTAGGCTTGGTACGTGGCAGATCCGGCGACCTACCGACCGGCCCCCGGCTCCATTCCCGAGTCGCCGGGGGTCTACAAGTTCCGCGACGAGCACGGGCGGGTCATCTACGTCGGGAAGGCGAAGGCGCTCCGGCAGCGGCTGAACTCCTACTTCGCCGACTTCGCGACCCTGCACCCGCGCACCCAGACGATGGTCACCACGGCCTGCTCGGTCGAGTGGACCGTGGTCGGCACGGAGGTCGAGGCGCTCCAGCTCGAATACTCCTGGATCAAGGAGTTCGATCCGCGGTTCAACGTCCGCTACCGGGACGACAAGTCCTATCCGTACCTGGCCGTCACCCTGAACGAGGACTACCCGAGGGTGATGGTGATGCGCGGGGCCAAGCGCAAGGGGGTGCGGTACTTCGGGCCGTACTCGCACGCCTGGGCGATCCGCGAGACCGTCGATCTGCTGCTGCGGGTCTTCCCGGTCCGCACCTGCAGCGCCGGGGTGTTCAAACGGCACGGCCAGATCGGCCGTCCCTGCCTGCTGGGGTACATCGGCAAGTGCTCCGCGCCGTGCGTCGGCCGGGTCGACGAGGCCGAGCACTACGCGCTCGCCGAGGACTTCTGCGACTTCATGGCCGGCACCACGACCAGGTTCATCAGACGGCTCGAAGACGAGATGCACACCGCCGCCGAGCTGGAGGAGTTCGAGACGGCCGCGCGCCGTCGCGACGACATCCGCGCCCTGGAGCGGGCGCTGGAGAAGCAGGCCGTCGTGCTCGGCGACTCCACCGACTGCGACGTGATCGCCCTCGCCCGCGACCAGCTCGAGGCCGCCGTCCAGGTGTTCTATGTGCGGGGCGGCCGGATCCGCGGCCAGCGCGGCTGGGTCGTCGACCTGGTCGAGGACCCGCCCATCGGCCAGCTCGTCGAGGACTTCCTGCTCCAGGCCTACGGCGAGTCCGACTCCATCCCCCGCGAGGTGCTGGTCCCCGAGCTGCCGCCGGACAACGACGCGCTCCAGGAGCTGCTCGGCGAGATGCGCGGCGGCACCCAGGTGAAGATCCGGGTCCCGCAGCGCGGCGACAAGAAGGACCTCCTCGCGACGGTCGCGCGCAACGCCCACGAGGCGCTCAAGCAGCACAAGACCAAGCGCGCCGGCGATCTGACGGCCCGCAGCAAGGCCCTCCAGGAGATCCAGGACGCGCTCGGCCTCGACCAGGCGCCGCTGCGCATCGAGTGCTTCGACGTCTCCAACCTGCAGGGCACCCATGTGGTCGCCTCGATGGTCGTGTTCGAGGACGGCCTGGCCCGCAAGGGCGAGTACCGCCGCTTCAACATCAAGACCATCGAGGGCCAGGACGACGTCCGCTCGATCCACGAGGTCGTCACCCGCCGGTTCAAGCGCTACCTGTCCGAATCGCAGAAGGCCGCCGATCTGTCGCCCGAGGGCATCGCCACGGAGAACGCCGGCAGCGTCCTGTCGTCCTACGGTTTCGGCGACAGCGAGGTCGAGGACGGCGCCCACCAGCCGCTCGACCCCGAGACGGGCCGGCCGCGCAAGTTCGCCTACCCGCCGAACCTGCTGGTCATCGACGGCGGCCCGCCGCAGGTCGCGGCGGCGCAGCGCGCGCTCGACGAGCTCGGCATCGACGACATCGCCGTCTGCGGGCTGGCCAAGCGGCTGGAGGAGGTGTGGCTCCCCGAGGACGAGGATCCGGTGATCCTGCCGCGCACCAGCGAGGGCCTGTACCTGCTGCAGCGCGTCCGGGACGAGGCCCACCGGTTTGCGATCACTTTTCACCGGGCCAAGCGATCCGCCGCGATGACGGTCAGCGAACTCGATAGCGTTCCTGGCCTGGGGCCTGCTCGCAGGACGGCGCTGCTCAAGCATTTCGGGTCGGTTCAGCGCCTCAAGGAGGCCACGCCCGAAGAGATCGCCGAGGTGCCCGGAATCGGACTCCGCACCGCGCAGACCATTCTCGCAAGCCTACGGGGGGAGAGCACATGACGCCTGGACAGTACATACCGGACATCGTCATCGTCACCGGGATGTCAGGGGCGGGCCGGTCCACGGCCGCGAAGGCCCTGGAGGACCTGGACTGGTTCGTCGTCGACAACCTGCCGCCCGGCCTGCTGGCGACCATGGCCGATCTGGGCGGCCGCGTCCAGGACGCGGTGCCGCGGATCGCGGTCGTCGTCGACGTCCGCAGCCGCGGCTTCACCTCCGACCTGCAGACCTCGATCGAGGAGCTGGAGTCGCGGGGCGTCCGGCCGCGCGTCCTCTACCTGGAGGCCAGCGACGACGTCCTGGTCCGCCGGTTCGAGAACGTCCGCAGGCCGCATCCGCTGCAGGGCGACAACCGGGTCGTCGACGGCATCGCCCGCGAACGCGCCCTCCTGCTGGAGGCGCGCGCCGAGGCCGACCTGGTCATCGACACCTCCAACCTCAACGTGCACGAGCTGCGGGCGAAGGTCGTCGGGTTCTTCGGCGACACCAACGGCGAGTCCAGCCTGCGCGCCACCGTCGTGTCGTTCGGCTACAAGTACGGGCTGCCGGTCGACGCCGACCTCGTCGTCGACTGCCGGTTCCTGCCGAACCCGCACTGGGTGCCGGAGCTGCGCCCGCAGAACGGCCGCGACGCCTCCGTCCGCGACTACGTGCTCAGCCAGCGCGGCGCCAAGGAGTTCCTCGACGCCTACACCGAGGTGCTGCGGCTGCTGACGGCCGGCTACGAACGCGAAGGCAAGCATTACGTCACCTTGGCGGTGGGCTGCACGGGTGGTAAGCACCGGAGTGTGGCCATGGCGGAACAACTGGGTCAGCGGCTGCGCGATGAGGGCATCGACGTCCAGGTCGCCCACCGTGATCTAGGCCGGGAGTAAGGCAGACCTTGAACAATCCCCATGTGGTCGCTCTGGGGGGCGGCCACGGACTCTACGCTTCGCTGTCGGCGCTGCGCAGGGTCACCCGAGAACTCACCGCCGTGGTCACCGTCGCCGACGACGGCGGCTCCAGCGGACGGCTCCGCCGCGAGCTCGGCGTCCTCCCGCCGGGCGATCTGCGGATGGCGCTGGCCGCGCTCTGCGGCGACGACGACTGGGGCCGCACCTGGGCCGAGGTCGTCCAGCACCGGTTCCGATCCGAGGGCGATCTGCACGAGCACGCCGTCGGCAACCTGCTGATCGTCGCGCTCTGGGAGCTGCTCGGCGACGCCGTCGCCGGGCTCGAATGGGTGGGGCGGCTGCTCGGCGCGCAGGGCCGGGTGCTGCCGATGTCGACGGTGCCGCTGGACATCGTGGCGGACGTGCAGGGCGTCGATCCGGCGCGTCCGCTGGACGTCACCCGGGTCAGGGGGCAAGTCGCGTGCGCGATGACCCCGGGCAAGGTGCTGGGTGTCTCGCTGGTGCCGGAGAACGCGCCCGCCTCGCCGCAGGCCGTCGAGGCGATCCTGTCCGCCGACTACGTGCTGATGGGTCCCGGCTCCTGGTTCACCAGCGTCCTGCCGCATCTGAAGATCCCCGAACTGCATCGTGCCCTGATCGAGACCAAGGCCACCAGGATCGTCGCGCTGAACCTGGCGCCGCAGCCGGGGGAGACCGACGACTTCTCCCAGCAGGCCCATCTGGAGGTGCTCCAGGCACACGCCCCTGACCTGCGGATCGACGTGGTCCTCGCCGATTCGGGCGTGGTCGAGGACGCCGACGCCCTCGACCAGGCCGTCAAATCCCTGGGCGGAAGGCTCGAGCTCGCCGCGGTCGCCGCCCCCGACGGCTCACCCCGTCACGATCCGGCGTTGCTCGCCCAAGCTTTCGTACAGATCTTCGCTACTGGCCGCTGATCGTGCGGGGATCAGAGAAACTGGTCCAATTGGTGAACGCGCGGGGTCAGCCGCGCGCTGGCGGGGGAAGAAGAGGTTGCCCATGGCGATGACCGGCGTGGTGAAGGACGAGCTCAGCCGGCTGCCCATCATGAAGCCCTGCTGCCGCAAGGCGGAGGTGTCGACGATCCTGCGCTTCGCGGGCGGTCTGCACCTGGTCAGTGGCAGGATCGTGATCGAGGCGGAGCTCGACACCGGGGCCGCGGCGCGTCGGCTGCGCAAGGACATAGCGGAGGTCTTCGGACACACCTCCGATGTGATCGTGCTCGCGCCCAGCGGGCTGCGCAAGGGCAACCGTTACGTGGTGCGCGTGATCCGCGACGGTGAGTCGCTGGCGCGTCAGACGGGCCTCATCGACAACAACGGACGGCCGGTGCGCGGGCTGCCCCGGCATGTGGTCGCGGGCGCGGCGTGCGACGCCGAGTCGGCATGGCGCGGGGCGTTCCTGGCCCACGGATCGCTGACCGAACCCGGCCGCTCCATGTCGCTCGAGGTCACCTGCCCGGGACCGGAGGCGGCGCTCGCGCTCGTCGGCGCGGCCCGCAGGCTCAAGATCCACGCCAAGGCGCGCGAGGTGCGCGGGGTGGACCGGGTCGTGGTCAGGGACGGCGACGCGATCTCCGCGCTGCTCACCCGGCT
>NZ_BAAGZI010000344.1:0-6384 GCF_054778695.1 Actinocorallia lasiicapitis | reverse complement strand
CCGCGCGGCCTGCCCGGCGGGCTGGTGCTGGCGGCGGCGTGCGGCACCGACCTCAGCCAGGACGTCCACGACGAGTCCCTGACGCTGGCCAGCGCCTTCCTCGCCGCGGGCGCGTGCGGCGCGGTCGGCTCCCGCTGGATCGTCGACGATCTGCCCGCCGCCGTCTTCATGGCGCTGTTCCACCACTTCCTCAACTCCGGCTACCCCGATCCGGCGCGGGCGCTGCAGGCCGCCCAGGCGCGGCTGCTCGACCCGGACGCCGGACTGCCCGCCGCGATCACCGAGCTGTTCGCCGGTGATCTGTCCGAGGCCCTGCTCTCCGCTCCGGAGGTCTGGGCCGCCTTCACCTACCAAGGACGGTGACGATCTTGACCGCCATAGGCATCGACCTCGGAACCGTGAACTCGTGCATCGCGCACGTCGACGACTCGGGCCGCCCGGTCGTCATCCCCAACCGGGTCGGCGAGAAGACGACCCCGTCGGTGGTCTACTTCGAGAGCGCGACCCACCAGGTCGTCGGCAAGGAGGCCAAGAACAGCGCGGTGCTCGCGCCGGGCCAGGTCGCCGAGCTGGTCAAACGGGAGATGGGACGCAAGGGGCCGCCGCGCGTGTACCACGGGCGCGAGTACCGGCCCGAGGAGATCT
This sequence comes from Actinocorallia lasiicapitis, assembly GCF_054778695.1. Lineage (NCBI taxonomy): Bacteria > Bacillati > Actinomycetota > Actinomycetes > Streptosporangiales > Thermomonosporaceae > Actinocorallia > Actinocorallia lasiicapitis. The sequence continues at coordinate 5,739 of NZ_BAAGZI010000344.1, read as the reverse complement.
CGGCGATCGTGCTGCGCAAGCTCGCCGAGTTCGCGGGCGAGAAGCTGGGCGGCCCGGTCCGCGACGTCGTCATCACGGTGCCCGCCTATTTCGGGGTGGCCGAACGGGACGCCACCCGCAAGGCGGGCGAGATCGCCGGGCTGACGGTCCTGGACGTCCTCGCCGAGCCGGTCGCCGCGGCCCTGTCCTACCAGGCGGAGCATCCGGGGCTGGGGGAGAAGACCCTGCTGGTGTTCGACCTGGGCGGCGGCACGTTCGACACCAGCGTGATCCGGATGACCGACGGCGCCGCCGACGTGGTCTGCACCAAGGGCCATCTGGAGCTGGGCGGGGTCGACTGGGACCGGCGGCTGGCGGCGTATCTGCTCGGCGAGTTCCAGCGGGTCCACCCCAGGCTCGACCCGTCGGCCGACGAGGAGTTCATGCAGGATCTCGCCGAACGGGTCGAGCAGCTCAAGCACCATCTCAGCGAGGTGCTGTCCCGGCAGGTGCCGCTGCGGTGGCGGGGCGAGGTCGCCAGGGTCGAGGTGACCCGCGCCAAGCTGGAGGAGCTCACCGCCGACCTGCTGGAACAGACCTTCCAGATCACGGAGCAGACCCTCGCCGAGGCGGCCGCCAAGGGCGTCGTCGGGATCGACGAGATCATCCTGGTGGGCGGGATGACCCGGATGCCCGCGGTGGAGGCGGGTCTCCAGCGGGTCTTCGACCGGCCGATCCGGCGGCACGACCCGGATCTGGCGGTGGCGCGCGGTGCGGCGCTGCACGCGCTGGCGCGTTCGGGCACCGCGCAGGAGATCGCCGACCGGCTCGACATCACCGCCGAGGAGGCGGACGCGATGATCGGCCGGAGGGTCAGCACGGTCGTGCCGCGCGGGTTCGGCGTCAAGGTCGTCGACGAGCGGGATCCGCTGTTCGCCACCGACCCGGCCCGCGCCCGCCAGTTCGTCGTCCATCTGCTGCCCGCGGGGACCTCGCTGCCCGCCGACACCGGCCCGGTGATGCTCGCGACCGTCATCGACAACCAGCCGCTGATCGAGGTGGACGTGTGGGAGGCCAAGCCGGGCACCGACTCGCCCGAGCTCGCCGACAACGCCCGGATCGGCAGCGGGATGCTGCGGCTCGCGCCCAGGACCCCGGCCCGCACCCCGGTCCATGTGACGTTCGAGCTGAGCGAGACCGGGCTGCTGGCCGTGAGCGCCGCCGACTCGCGGGGCGGCGGCGCGCTCCGGTTCGAACTGCGGATCGGCGGGATGGACCAGGCCGACGTCGACCGGGCCAAGACGGCGCTGGCCCGCAGCCGGGTGGAGGACTGATGTCGCTGCTCAAGGCCCTCGGGATGCTCGCCGACGACTGGACGGCGGTCCGTGCGCGGTTCCCGTCCGAGCAGGGCGCGGAGCTGGACTTTCTGGTGGGGCTGCTCGCCGACGAGGGCGACGACGCCGAGCGCCGCGCCCTCGGCAGACGCGTCGCCGACCTGCTGCGCGCCGTGCTTCCGAAGGACCATCCGATCCGGGTGGAGCTGCGGCGCGGCGACCGTTCGACGGCGCTGCAGCCGGAGTGGCGGGCCACGACGGAGCGGCTGGGCCACGGCCGGGACCCGGCCAGGACCACCCAGGAGAAGGTCGCGGCCGCCCTGCGCGCCCGCTACGACCGGGTCGCGATGCTGGTCAGGCCCGTCCGGGAGCTCGACAGGTACCGCCCCTGGGCGATCTGCTTCCCGGACGGCGACCTGGTCAGGCTGCCCGCGTTCCAGTTCCGGGACTTCCCCGAGCCGTGGCCGGTGGTCGTCGAGGTCAACGGGCTGCTCGACGCCGCCGACGACCCGCGGGGCGTGCTCGACTGGTGGGGTTCGCGGAACGCCCGCTGCGGCGGCTCCCCGCCCGCCGACCTCATCGGCACCGATCCCGCGCCGATCGTCGCGGCGGCGCGCGCCCTGGTGGAGGCCGACTGATGGCCAGGTCCCTGCCCCCGGACGGCTACACGCCCGATCCGGTCCTGCACACGCTCCCCGCCGACTCCGTGCTCTGGCGGGTCCACCGCCGCGGGCGGACGGCGGACGGCTTCAACTCCCGGCTCACCGACGTCAACGATCCGAGGGGCGGCCGCTTCGACGGCACCGGCCGGCACCCGTACCCGTCGCTGTACGCGGGCTGCCAGGCCGCCACCGCGCTGAGCGAACTGCTGCTGCGCGACCTTCCCTTCGGCGACGACGGCTACCGCCAGATCCCCCGCGCCGCGGTGCGGGGGCGGCGCGCCTCGGTGATGTTCACCCTGCGGGAGCTGACGCTGGTCGACCTGCGCCACGAGGAGGGGCTGAACGCCGTCGCCCAGGACGCCTGGCTGGTCGCCGCCGACAGCGCGGACTTCCATCTGACCCGGCACTGGGCGGGCTGGATCCACGACCACACCCCCAAGATCCAGGGGTTCATCTGGCAGTCCAGAAGGCACCAGGCTCACCACTCGGTGGTCCTATTCGGCGACCGGTGCGAGCCCGTCGAGGACCTCGTGGCGGTCGAGGAGCCGATGGGCGTCGACCTCGACGGGGCCGACGGAGCCGCGTTCATCAACCATGTGCTCGCCCCGCACCGGGCGCGCATCGACCCCCCAGGGAGGCCCTGATGGAAGACACAGCCACCGAACCGGAGAGCCCCGAGCTGCCCGAGGCGCCGGAGGCCGCGGACGACGCCGAGCTGCTGCTGGCGCTCGCCACCCGGCTGACGGCGGTCGAGCAGCAGCTCGGCGACTTCCACCGCAGGTCGGCCCATCGCGAGACGGTCATCGACCGGCTGCACGAGGAGAACCAGGTGTTCCGCTCCGGGCAGCGCCGCGCGGTGCTCGACCCGGTCGTCGTCGACCTGTTCCGCCTCTATGACGGCCTGCGCAAGGAGGCGTCGCGGCTCGCGGGCGAACCGCACGGCCGGGTCCTGGAGAGTTTCGCCGACGAGACGGAGCTGATCCTGGAGCGCTGCGGCATCGAGGCGTTCGAGCCGAAGCCGGGCGACCCGTTCGAGGCGGCCCGGCACAACCCGTCCTCGACGGTCCCCACCGACGATCCGGCGCGGCACAACACGGTCGAGGCGGTGCTGTCGGCCGGGTTCGTCGACCGCGAGGCCGGCCGGGTGCGCCGTCCGGCGCGCGCCCGGTTCTACCAGTTCGTCCCGGCGGATCCCGAGTCCGCCGCCCCTGCGGAAAGCGAGTAGCGCGATGGCCACTTTCGGAATCGACCTCGGCACCACCTATTCCTGTATCGCCTACGTCGACGACGCGGGGCGTCCGGTCATCGCGAAGAACGCCGTCGGCGAGGACACCACCCCGTCGGTGGTCTACTTCGAGACCCGGGAGAACGTCGTCGTCGGCGCGGACGCCAAGAAGTCGGCGCTGCTGGACGCCGACCGGGTCGTCCAGCTCATCAAGCGCCAGATGGGCGAGAAGCTGGAACTGGACTTCGACGGGGTCGCCCACACCCCCGAGTCGATCTCCGGCCTGATCCTGAAGGAGATGGCGCGGGCGGCGGCCGAGCTGACCCACCTGGAGGTGAAGGACGTCGTCATCACCGTCCCCGCCTACTTCGGGGTCAAGGAGCGGCAGGCCACCAAGAACGCGGGGGAGATCGCCGGGCTGAACGTCCTCAGCATGGTGCCGGAGCCGGTCGCGGCCGCGCTGCACTACGAGGCGATCTCCACGGGCAACAAGACGATCCTGGTCTACGACCTGGGCGGCGGCACCTTCGACACCACGGTGATCAAGCTGGAGGGTTCCGACATCCATGTGGTCTGCACCGACGGCGACCACCGGCTCGGCGGCGCGGACTGGGACACCCGGATCGCCGACTTCCTCCAGGAGAGCTTCCTGGCGGAGAACCCGGGGTCGGCGGCGGGAGACAGCGAGGACTTCCTGCAGGATCTCGCGCTCGCGGCGGAGGATCTGAAGAAGGCGCTGAGCAGCACCCAGTCGCGCCGCCACAACATGCGGTTCGACGGCGACGTCGCCAAGGTCGAGCTGACCAGGGAGAAGTTCGAGGAGCTGACCGGCGATCTGCTGGAGCGCACCTTCAAGATCACTGAGCGGACGTTGGGGGTCGCTGCGGAGAAGGGCGTCACCGTGTTCGACGACGTCCTGCTGGTCGGCGGTTCGGTCCGGATGCCCGCGGTGGCGGCGGGGCTGCGCGAGCGGTTCGGGTTCGAGCCGAAGCTGCACGACCCGGATCTCGCGGTCGCCAAGGGCGCGGCGAGGTTCGCGCTGATCGAGTCGATCAAGGTGCGGCTGCACGACGAGGAGTCCGGCGGCACCAAGCTGGACGAGGCCGCCGTCGCGGAGGTCGCCGACCAGCTCAACCTGGACAAGACCGAGGTCAGGAAGCTGGCCGACAAGCGGGTCACCGCGGTGGTGCCGCGGGCGTTCGGGCTCCGGCTGCTGCGGACGGTGCGGCCCGAGGTCTACATGGTCCAGCACGTGCTGCGCGCCAACACGGCGCTGCCCGCCGATCCGCCCGCCGAGCGCATCTTCACCGCCTACCCCAACCAGACCGCGTGCAAGATCGAGATCTGGGAGCAGGCGGGCGCCGCGGAGTCGGAGGAGCCCGCCGACAACGCGCCGATCGGCGAGGGACTGATCTCGGGGATGCCGCCGCTGCCCGAGGGCTCGCCGCTCGACGTCACCTTCGCGATGGACGAGATGGGCACGCTGCGCGTCTACGCCATCGAGCTCAGCACCCGCAAGGACCTCCACATCGAGATCAAGATCGAGGGGCTGTCCGACCAGGAGGTGAGCGAGGCCAGGTCGGCCGTCGCCCGGTACGAGCTGAGCGAATGAGCGTCGACAGAGCCGCCTACGAGCGGGACGTCCTGGGCCCGGCCGTCGCGGGCGGCGGCACGCCGCCCGCCGACCTGTTCGCCCGGTACGGGCTGACCGGGTCCGAGCGGATGGCTCCGGCCGCGTTCACCGCGCACGTCGAGGAGATGGTGAAGCTGTGGCGCTCCACCGGGGTGAAGAGCCGCCGGTTCCGCGCCCTGACCGACGCGATGCTCGCCGCCCACAACGATCTGGCGGAGCGCAAGGAGCTGACCTGGCAGCATTTCGAGCGGGGCCGCAAGGAGAACGAGGGCAAGGCGCAGGCCCGGCTGAAGGAGCGGATCGAGCAGCTCGCGGCGGCGGGGCCGTGCGTGTCGGCGGCGGCGGTGCGGCTGCTGGCGGGCGGTGTGATCGACGAGGCGACCGTCCGGGCGATGCTCGCGAGCCATCAGGTGACGGTGGTCGATCCGCTGTGGCGGCTGCCGGACCAGCCGTCCGGCGGTAGGGGGTTGCGCACCGCCGTCCGCACGCTCGGCCTCGACCTCTCCGCCGACCAGGTCTTCGGCCGGGAGCGGCGGCAGCGGGGCTTCCGGCTGAGCGGCGGGTTCCGGCTGAACTCCGGCGAACGGCTCACCGCCGACGTCATCGGGCGGAAGAAGACCGAGCTGGCGGGCAAGACCTTCGACTCCCGCAAGAGCGCCTCCGACACGGTCTTCGCGGTGCTGGAGAAGGCGGCGCGGGAGGGTTCGCTGGAGGACCTGCTGCTGTGGGAGGTCGCCGAGGCGCTGCGGGAGGCGGTCGAGGCGCAGCTCCCGCTGCGGATGATCATCGGTGAGGCGGCTTCGCTCGGCTTGGCCGAGGCCGACGCGCAGGGGCTGGCGCTGTCGCTGGTCGAGCAGCGGTCCGGGCCGAACCAGGGCGGCGGGGCGGCCGCCGAGGCCGCGGAGG
>NZ_BAAGZI010000343.1:0-6400 GCF_054778695.1 Actinocorallia lasiicapitis | reverse complement strand
CGCGTTCGGCCGCCAGCCAGAGCGAGGTCTGGCGGCCCTCGTCGGCGGGGCGTGCGCCGAAGGTCAGCAGCCGGGTGACGGTGCCGGTGTGGCCGCCGGCGGCCGCCCATTTCAGGGCGGTCCAGTCGTCGGACTCCTTCAGGTCGGCGGTCGCGCCGCCGCGCAGCAGGGCCTCGACGACCTCGTCGAACCCCCAGCAGGCGGCCCCGCACAGCGGCAGGCCGTCGCTGTCGCCGAGGCTGAGCAGATCCGGGTCGGCCCCGGCCTCCAGCAGCAGCTCCACGAGGTCGAGGTAGCCGCTCACCGACGCCTGGTAGAGCGCCGTGCTGCCCTCGGCATTGGGCTCGTCCGGGCCGACGCCGGTGGCCAGCACCGCCCGTACCCGGTCGGCCTTGCCTTCGTGGACGGCCTCGACCAGTGATTCCCCCGACATGCCTTCCCTATTTCCGGTGGTGACCCTCGGTAATCGCCTTCCTGATCCGCTTGTCGGAGATCGGGTAGCGCGTCCCCAGGGACTGGGCGAACAGGCTGACCCTGAGCTCCTCGATCATCCAGCGGATCTCGGCGGGGCGTCCGGCGGCCTCCCATTCGGCTCTGATCGCGTGCACCTGGGCCATGAGCAGCCGGTCCCGGTTGGGGTTCTCCGGCAGGCGGTCCAGACGGTGGTCCAGCGCCCTCAGGTAGCGAAGCAGATCCGGCAGGCGATTGAACCCCGTTTCGGCAATAAATCCTGAATGAATGAGTTCATCCAGTTGCGCACGAATATCGGCGAGACTGGGTACCAGGACGAGGCTGCTGGTGCTCTTGAGCTTGCGTTGCACAGCGTGAGCGGCGGACAGGATCCGCTCCACCCAGGCCAGGATCTCCGCCGAGACGTCCGCGAGATCCGCCCGCACCTTGTCGTAGAGGACCTTGAAAGCCGCCTCGTCCCAGGTGGGGCCGCCGTTGTCGGCGATCAGCCGGTCGGCCGCGGCCGTCACGATGTCGGCGAACAGCTTGGGCACCGAGCCGTGCGGATTGGTCGCCAGGGCCAGCCTGCCCTGGTTGGTCAGCTGCGACTGGAGGTGCTTCGCCGGGTCGGGGGCGTTCAGCAGGATCATCCGGCGGACCCCGTCCCACATGGCCCTGCGCTGCTCCTCCTCGGTGCCGAAGGTGCGGATCGCCACCGAGTCGCCCTGGTCGACCAGGGCCGGATAGGCGCGGAGCCTGCCCTGCTCGTGCAGCCGCGGCAGCGCCCCGAAGTCCCAGTCCTTGAGGCCCTGACGCTCGATCCCGCTGGCCTTGGCCAGGGTCTCCTGCTGCTTGGGGGCCAGCCGCCGCTTGAGCGCGTCCAGATCCTTGCCCTCGGCGAGCTTCTTGCGCTTGCGGTCGACGACCCGGAAGGTGATCTTGAGATGGTCGGGCAGCGGGGTGCTGCCCCACGACTCGCGGGTGACCGTGATCCCCGACATGTTCTTCAGCTCGGCCTCGACCGCGCCCAGCAGCGAACCGGCCCGCGGCGTCAGCCGTGCCAGGACACGGCGGGCGTGGTCGGGAGCGGGCACGAAGTTGACGCGCGTCTGCTTGGGCAGGCTGCGGATCAGGGCCGTCAGCAGATCGTGGCGCATCCCGGGGACCAGCCAGTCGAAACCGTCCGGCTCGACCTGGTTGAGCAGGTGCAGCGGGATGTGGACGGTGACGCCGTCGGCGTCCGCGCCCGGCTCGAACTGGTAGGTGAGCTTGAAGGTGAGGTCGCCCTGACGCCAGGCGTCGGGGTAGTCGGCCTCCAGCACCTCACCGGCCGCCTCGTTGATCAGCATCGACTTCTCGAAGCTGAGCAGGTCGGGCTCGGTGCGGCGGGCGTCCTTCCACCAGGCGTCGAAGTGGGCGCCCGAGACCACGTCGTCGGGGATCCGCTCGTCGTAGAAGTCGACCAGGGTCTCCTCGCCGACGACGATGTCGCGGCGGCGGGCCCGCTCCTCCAGCTCGCCCACTTCGTCCAGCAGCTTGCGGTTGGCGTGGAAGAACCGGTGGTGGGTCTCCCAGTCGCCCTCGACCAGGGCGTTGCGGATGAACAGGTCGCGGGAGAGCTCCGGATCGATCCGGCCGTAGTTGACCTTGCGGGCCGTGACGATCGGCACCCCGTACAGGGTGACCTTCTCCAGCGCCATGACGGCGGCCTGGTTCTTCTCCCAGTGCGGCTCGGAGTAGGTGCGCTTGACCAGGTGCTGCGCCAGGGGCTCCACCCAGTCGGGTTCGATCTTGGCGTTGACGCGGGCCCAGAGCCGTGAGGTCTCGACCAGCTCCGCCGACATCACCCAGCGCGGGTTCTTCTTGAACAGCCCGGAACCGGGGAAGATCGCGAAATGGGCGTTGCGCGCGCCCAGGTAGTCGCGCTTCTCCGCGTCGAACAGGCCGATGTGCGACAGCAGACCCGACAGCAGCGAGACATTGATCTTGTAAGGGTCGCCGGGGACGGTGTTCGGGGTGATGTCGAGGTCGCGCAGGATCTGCTTGAGCTGGCCGACCAGATCCTGCCACTCGCGGATCCGCAGATAGTGCAGGAACTCGTTCTTCAGGGTGCGGCGGAACTGGGAGCCCGACAGCTCGCGCTGCTTCTCCCTGACGTAGTTCCACAGGTTGAGGAAGGCCGCGAAGTCGGAGGCCGGGTCCTTGAACCTGGCGTGCTTCTCGTCGGCGGCCTGCTGCTTGTCGGACGGCCGTTCGCGGGGGTCCTGGATCGACAGCGCCGCCGCGATGACCATGACCTCGTCGACACAGCCGTTCTTGTCGGCCTCCAGGATCATCCGGCCCATCCGCGGGTCGACCGGGAGACGGGCGAGTTTACGGCCCACCTCGGTGAGCTTCCGCTCGGCGTCCAGGGCGTTGAGCTCGTGGAGGAGGTCCAGGCCGTCCTTGATGTTGCGGCGGTCCGGCGGGTCGATGAACGGGAACTTGCCGACGTCGCCGAGGCCCAGGCTCGTCATCTGGAGGATGACCGAGGCCAGGTTGGTACGGAGGATCTCCGGATCGGTGAACTCGGGACGGCCCGCGAAGTCCTCCTCGGAGTACAGGCGGATACAGATGCCGTCGGAGGTGCGGCCGCAGCGGCCCTTGCGCTGGTTGGCGCTGGCCTGGGAGACCGCCTCGATCGGCAGGCGCTGGACCTTGAGGCGGCTGCTGTAGCGGGAGATCCGCGCGGTGCCGGGATCGACCACGTACTTGATGCCGGGGACCGTCAGGGAGGTCTCGGCGACGTTCGTGGCCAGGACGACCCGGCGGCCCCGATGGGACTGGAACACCCGGTGCTGCTCGGCGTTGGACAGCCGGGCGTAGAGCGGGAGGATCTCCGGGGTGGCCGCCTGGCTGCGGCCCTGGAAGTGCTTGGTGAGGGCGTCGGCGGCGTCGCGGATCTCCCGTTCGCCCGACAGGAAGACCAGGACGTCGCCCGGGGCCTCCAGGAACAGCTCGTCGACGGCCTCGCAGATCGCCTCGGCCTGGTCGGCGTCCTCGTTCTCGATCGGACGGTAGCGGACCTCGACCGGATAGGTGCGGCCGGAGACCTCCACGATCGGGGCGTCACCGAAATGGCGGGAGAACCGCTCGGGGTCGATCGTCGCCGAAGTGATGATCACTTTGAGGTCGGGGCGGCGCGGCAGGAGCTGCTTGACGTAGCCGAGCAGGAAGTCGATGTTGAGGCTGCGTTCGTGCGCCTCGTCGATGATCAGGGTGTCGTAGTTCTCCAGCAGCCGGTCGTGCTGCATCTCGGCCAGCAGGATGCCGTCGGTCATCAGCCGGACGAGGGTGTCGTCGGAGGTGTGGTCGGTGAAGCGGACCTTGTAGCCGATCACCCCGCCGAACGGGGTGTCCAGCTCCTCGGCGATCCGCTCGGCGACCGTCCGGGCGGCCAGCCGGCGCGGCTGGGTGTGGCCGATCAGGCCCCGCACGCCCCGGCCCAGCTCCAGACAGATCTTGGGAAGCTGGGTGGTCTTGCCCGAACCCGTCTCGCCCGCGACGATCACGACCTGGTTGTCGCGGATCGCGGCCAGGAGCTCGTCCTTCTTCTGGCTGACGGGAAGCTGCGCGGGATAGGTGATCTCGGGGACGGCGGCGGCCCGGTTCGCGACCTTGACCTCGGCGGCGTCGATCTGACGCAGGACGTCCTGCTGGATCTTGGCCCGGCGGGCCTCGTCCCTGATCTTCCGGGTGCCCTCCCAGCGGCGCCGCAACCGGCTCCGGTCGCGGAGCGTCAACCCGTCCAGTCGTTGGCGCAGGTCGTCAGGCCGAACAGCGGAAGAACTCACAACCGCCAAGCTTAAACAACTCCCCCCACTGCCCCGCCACCGGTTTTCCGCCGGGCGGCGCGGCGGCGTGACGGCCGTCACGCCGCCATACCTTTCGTTGGGTTCCGCCCCGTGATCGCCCCGCGTACTGGACTGTAGGAACAGGGACGAGTCGGAGGGGTGCGGCGGATGACGGACGGGACGGTCCGGGGGGAGCTTCCGGCGGAGGTGACCGGTTTCGTGGGCAGGGCGCAGGAGCTCGCCCAGGTCGCCGGTCTGCTGGAGCGGGCGCGGCTGGTCACGGTCGTCGGCGCGGGCGGCGTGGGCAAGACCAGGGTCGCGCTGCGGTCGGCCGGGGCCGCCGCCGACCGGTTCGGCGACGGGGTGTGCCTGGTGGAACTGTCGGCGCTGCACGACCCCGAGCTGCTGCCGCACACCGTCGGGGTGGCGCTCGGACTGCCGGGTTCGGCCGCCCAGCCGCCGCTGGAGGCCGTGCTGGACTACCTGCGCGGCCGCGAGATCCTGTTGGTGCTGGACACCTGCGAGCATCTGGTGGACGCGTGCGCGATCTTCGTCGAGACCGTGCTGGCGGACGCCCCCGGCGTGAAGGTGCTGGCCACCAGCAGGCAGCCGCTCGACGTGCCCGGCGAGTACACCTTCCCGATCGCGCCGCTGCCCGTCCCCGACGAAGGCCCGTTCGAGGGCACCGCCGTCGAGCTGTTCGCGCAGCGGGCCGCCGCCGCCTGCCCCGGTTTCGAGCTCACCGACCACAACCGGGAGCTCATCGTGGCGCTCTGCCGGCGGCTCGACGGGATCCCCCTGGCGGTCGAGCTGGCGACCGTCCGGCTCCGCGCCCTCTCCCCCGAACAGCTCCTGGAACGGCTCGAGGACAGGTTCCGGCTGCTGGCCGGCGGCCGCCGCACCGCGCTGCCCCGCCACCAGACCCTGCGGACCGCGATCGACTGGAGCCACGAACTGTGCACGGCCGCCGAACGGCTGCTGTGGGCGCGGCTGTCGGTGTTCGCGGGCCCGTTCGAACTGGCCGCCGCCGAAGAGGTCTGCGCCGACGAGACCCTGCCCGGCGCGGAGGTCCTGTCCACGCTGATCGGGCTGGTCGACAAGTCCCTCGTCCTGCGCGACGCCGCCACCGGCCGGTACCGGATGCTCGACACGATCCGCGAGTACGGCGTCGAGGAGCTGGCCGGGCACGACGACGCCGACCAGGTGCGCGGCCGGCACGTCGACCGGCATCTGGCGGCCCTGCGGTTCTTCGACGAGAACTTCACCGACGACGCCCAGGCCGACCGGTACCACGCGCTCCGCCGCCAGCACGCCTGCCTCCAGGCGTCGCTGCGGTACGCGCTCGCCCTGCCGGGACGCGACCGCGACGCCGCCGCCCTCGCCGTCCGGATGTGGGGGTACTGGCAGATCTCCGGGCTGCTCACCGAGGGCCGGTTCTGGCTGACCAAGGTACTGGCCCGCTTCCCCGAGCCGTGCTCGCAGCGGGCGGAGCTGCTGATCGTCCGGGCCTATCTGACGACCTTCGGCAGCGATCCGGTGGCCGCGGCCGCCGACCTCGCCGAGGCGATCCCCCTCGCGGAGTCGCTCGGCGATCTGCGCTGCGCGGCCCGCGCCCGCGTCTACCTGCATCTGACGGCCGTGTTCGGCGGCGACCACGACGCGGCGCTGCGGATGAGTGAGGAGACCAGGGCCCGGCTGACGGCCACCGGCGACCACGTCGGGCTGTCGCAGCTCGACGCCCAGGAGGGGCATCTGCACCATATGCTCGGCGACGTCTACCGGTCGGTCGAGGCGTGCGAGCGGGGTCTGGCGCGGATCGGGCCGCGCAGCCGCGAATGCTGGATCCGCGGCTATCTGCTGTACGTCAGCAGTGTCGCCCACTACCGGAAGAACGATCTGGCGGCGTCGGCGGACCGGGCGCGGGCGGCGCTGCACTGCAAGGCGGCGCTCGGCGACCGGATCGGCATCGCCTACTGCCTGGAGACCTTCGTGCTGCTGGCCGTCACGGCGGGCGGCCATGACCGGGCCGCGTGGCTGCTGGGCGCGACCGGGCCGCTGTGGGAGCGGGCGGGCAGCCGGTTCAGCGGCACCGCCGCGATGGAGGAGCTCCACCACAC
>NZ_BAAGZI010000342.1:0-6404 GCF_054778695.1 Actinocorallia lasiicapitis | reverse complement strand
CGCTGACCCCGCCGCTGGGCGGAGCGCCCGCCCCGGCGCCGTCGTACCTGCCGTCGGTGCCCGAGCAGGCCGCCTCTGCGGCTGCCGACGACCGTCTGCCGACCGTCGACGAGCTGCTCCAGCGGATCCAGGCCGACCGCCGCAAGGACGCCCCCGCGGCGACCCCGTCCTACTCGGGTTCGCTGACCGACCCGCTCAACGATCCGCTGGTCTCGGGCGAGCGCGGTGGCTCGTCCTCTTACGGCGCTTCGTGGTCGTCGGCGGGCGGCGGTTCCGGCAACGGCTCCTACGAGCAGGGCTACTCCGGCGACCAGGGCTATCCGAGCGCCCCCGCCTACGGCGGCGAACCGGCCCGCTATGAGGACCCGCTCGGCGCGCACGGCTCCACCCCGACCGCCTACCCCGGTTCGGGCGCGGAGGCGGGCCGCTACGGCGACTTCACCGGCAGCAGCTTCAACGGCGCCGCGGGCGACCCGCAGGCCCAGCAGTCGCAGCCGCAGGCCGGCGGTGGCTTCTACGCCGGTGAGCAGGGTTTCTACGCGGCTCCCGCGGCCGCCGAGGAGAATCCTCGCCAGCCGGACGAATGGGACTCCTACCGCAACTACCGCACCTGAATCTGCGCCCCGTGAGCAACTCTCTGTGATTCGATACGTCATGTGACGATCGAGACACAGAGAGTAGTGGCGAAGCTGATATCGCCCCGTCAGGACGTGCCCGCTTCGTTCGTGGTGTTCCTGGTGGCCATGCCGCTGTCCCTCGGCATCGCGGTGGCGTCCGGCGCCCCCGTGGCGGCCGGGCTGATCGCGGCCATCGTCGGCGGCATCGTGGCGGGCCTGTTCGGCGGCTCCCCGCTCCAGGTGAGCGGGCCTGCGGCGGGACTCACGGTGATCGTGGCGTCCCTGATCCAGACCTATGGCTGGCCGGCCACCTGCGCGATAACGCTCTGCGCGGGCCTGCTGCAGATCGCGCTGGGCGCCTGCCGGGTCGCGCGGACGGCGCTGGCCGTCTCCCCGGCCGTCGTGCACGGGATGCTCGCCGGGATCGGTGTGGTGCTGGTCCTGGCACAGATCCACATCGTGCTGGGCGGCACCCCGCAGCATTCGGCTCTGGAGAACTTGAGCGAGCTGCCCGGCCAGATCATGGCGCACCATTCGGCCGCCGTGCTGGTCGGGGTGATGGCGATCGCGGTGCTCCTGGCCTGGGAGCGCCTGCCGTACAAGGCGGTGCCCGCACCGCTCGTCGCGATCGTGTTCGCGACGTTCGTGTCCTGGCTGTTCGGGTTCGACCTGCCCCGGGTGGATCTGCCCGCCAGCCTCTTCAGCGGCTGGGCCTTCCCGGCCGTCCCCGACGCCCCGCTGACCGACGTCCTCGGCGCGATCGTCGCCGTGGCGCTGGTCGCCGGGGTCGAATCGCTGCTGTGCAGCGTCGCGGTGGACCGGATGCGCCCGGTCGGGGTGCCGCGCAGCGATCTGGACCGCGAGCTGATGGGCCAGGGGGCGGGCAACTTCGTCTCCGGGCTGCTCTGCGGACTGCCGATCGCCGGGGTGATCGTGCGCAGCACCGCCAATGTCAGGGCCGGTGCGCTGACCAGGGCCTCGACCGTGCTGCACGGGGTCTGGGTGCTGGTGCTCGCCCTGTCGTGCGGCGGGGTGATCGAGCTGATCCCGCTGTCGGCGCTGGCGGCGCTGCTGGTGGCGCTCGGGCTGCGGATGCTCGACCGGGGCCATCTGCGGGGGCTGCGGCCGCACCGCGAGACCTGGATCTACTGGATCACCCTGGCCGGGGTCGTGGTCCTCGGCATCGGTGAGGGCGTCCTGCTGGGCATCGGCCTGGCGGCCTGCCTGGCGCTGCGGCGGCTGACCAGGGTTTCGGTCAAGACCGAGCAGCGCGACGGCCGGTGGCATGTGGTCGTGTCCGGCTCGCTGACCTTCCTCGGGGTGCCCAAGCTGGTCAAGGCGCTCCAGGACATTCCGGCTGGAGTACCCGTCGACCTCGACCTTGATGTCGATTTCATGGACAATGCGGCATTCGACACAATCCACACCTGGCGCGTTTCTCATGAACGTCTCGGCGGTAAGGTCGATATCGATGAAGTGCATGAGTCCTGGTATGAGAACGCCGTGACCGGCGAAGCATCCCCGTCGCGCAAGTCGCCCGCGGGGGTCCGCTGGTGGGCTCCGTGGGCCCGGCGCAGCCGCGGCTCCCTCCCCGAGCTCCTCGAGGAGTCCTCGCCCCGCGAGGTCCTGCTGGCCGGGGTCCGGGAGTACCACGGGCGCACCGCCCGGCTGGTCCGGCCGATCATGGTCGAACTGGCTCAGGCCCAGACCCCGGAACATCTGTTCATCACCTGCGTCGACTCCCGTGTCGTGCCGAACCTGATCACCGCGAGCGGTCCCGGCGACCTGTTCATCGTCCGTAACGTCGGCAATCTGGTGCCCCGCAGCGGCACCCGCGCGCACGACGACTCGGTGATGGCGGCCGTCGAGTACGCCACCTCCGTCCTGGACGTCAAGACGATCACCATCTGCGGGCACTCCCAGTGCGGTGCGATGGCGGGCGTCCTGGCCGGCGGCGCCGAGGTCGAGCATCTGCCGCACCTGGACAACTGGCTCCGGCACGCCAACTACAGCCTCAAGCGCTTCCTCAGCACGGCCGAGGAAGAAGGGGTCACCCCGCTGACCAGGCTCTGCCAGCTGAACGTCCAGCAGCAGCTCGACAACCTGCTCACCTACCCGTGGCTCAAGCACAAGGTCGACACCGGCGAGCTGGAGCTCGTCGGCATGTACCTCGATCTGGAGACGGCGCAGGTCGAGATCCTCGACCCGGACGCGGACCGGTTCCTCACCGTCCCGGACCGGGTGCCGCCGCCCGCGGCGGAGGACGAGGGCGCGACAGGAGCCACCACTCCGGCCTGAGTGGGACAATCCACTGTGCGCGTCGGGATTCTGGGCCCCCTGGAGGTCGATTCAGGGGGCCGCAAGGTCGAGGTCGGAGGCGCGCGGCTGCGGGTCCTGCTGACCGTGCTCGCGCTCGCCGGCGGTCGTGTGGTCAGCACCGAGAAGCTGATCGGCGACCTGTGGGAGGACGATCCGCCCGCGGGGGCGTCGAACGCCCTGCAGTCCCTGGTCTCGCGGCTGCGGTCGGCGATCGGCCGCGAGGCGGTGGAGTCGCGTCCGACCGGGTACCGGCTCAACGCCGAGGTGGACGCCGTCGAGTTCGAGGAACGGATCACCGCGGCCCGCTCGCTCCCCGCCGATCTGCGCGCGGGAGCGCTGCGTGAAGCCCTGACCCTGTGGCGGGGCGCCCCGCTCCCGGACGCGGGCGGGCTGCCGTCCGCCGAAGCGCCCGCCACCCGGCTGCTCCATCTGCGGTCGGCGGCCGTCCAGGGCCGGATCGAGGCCGAGCTGGAGCTGGGCCGGCAGGCCGAGGTGCTGCCGGAGCTCCAGGAGCTGGCCGCCGCGGACCCGCTCAACGAGGCGCTGGCCGTCCTGCTGATCCGCGCCCTGTACGGGGTGGGACGGCAGGCCGACGCCCTCCAGGTCTACGCCGACATCCGTGACGCGCTCGCCGGCGAGCTGGGCGTCGACCCGTCGGAGGAGCTGGAGGAGGCCCAGCTCGCCGTGCTCAGGCACGAGCTGGCCGGGCCGCCCGCCCGTGACGCGCCCACCAACCTCAAGACCAGGCTGACCAGCTTCCTCGGCCGCGACGAGGAGCTGGCGACGGTCTCCGGGCTGCTCGCCGAGCACCGGCTGGTCACCCTGACGGGGCCTGGTGGCGCCGGCAAGACCAGCCTGTCGCAGGAGACGGCCAGGCGGCTCCTCGCGCGGATGCCGGACGGCGCGTGGGTGGTGGAGCTGGCGCCCGTCACCGACCCCGACGAGGTGCCGCAGGCCGTCCTGACCGGTCTGGGGCTGCGGGAGATCGGGCTGACGGCCGCCGCCGGGATCACCCTGCCGGCCGCCGCGGGGCGCGCCGACTCCCTGGAACGGCTCGGACTGATCCTGCGGGGCAAACGGCTGCTGCTCGTCCTCGACAACTGCGAGCACCTGGTCGACGCGGTCGCCGAACTCGCCGACCGGCTCGTGGCCGACTGCCCGGGACTGCGGATCCTCGCCACCAGCCGGGAGCCGCTGGGGATCACCGGCGAGGTGCTCCGGCCGGTCGAACCGCTGTCGCTGCCCGCGCCGATGGCCGGGGTCGCCGAGGCGGGGGGATCGCCCGCGGTCCGGCTGTTCGTGGAGCGCGGCGTGGCCGGACGTCCGGGATTCGCGCTCACGCCGGAGAATGTCCGGGACGTCGTGCGGATCTGCCGGGCCCTGGACGGGATGCCCCTCGCCCTCGAGCTGGCCGCCGCCCGGCTGCGCGCCCTGGCCCCCGACCAGATCGCGGCCCGGCTGTAGGACAGGTTCCGGCTGCTGGCCGGCGGCCGCCGCACCGCGCTCCCCCGCCACCAGACCCTGCGCGCCGTCGTGGACTGGAGCTGGGAGCTGGCCGAACCCGACGAACGCGCCCTCTGGCGGCGGTTCGCCCTGTTCTTCGGCGGCGCGACCCTCTACGCCGCCGAGGCCGTCGGCGGGCTGCCGGACACGCTCGGCACCCTCACCGCGCTCGTGGACAAGTCGCTGCTGATCGTCACCGAGGGCGGCCGGTACCGGATGCTGGAGACCATCCGCGAGTACGGGCTGGAGCGCCTCGCCGAGTCAGGGGAGTCCGACCACCTCAGAAGCGGCTACATCGCCTACTTCGCCGAGCTGGCCGCGACCGCGGAACCGCTGCTGCGCACGCCCGCCCAGGCCGACTGGCTCCGCCGGCTGACCGCCGACCACGACAATCTGCACACCGCGCTCCGGATGGCGATCGCCGAGCGGGACGCGCCGACCGTCGCACGGCTCTGCGCGTCGCTCGGCTGGTACTGGTGGATGCGGCTGCACCGCCGCGAGTGCGCCGACGCGGTCGCGGCGATGCTGCGGCTGCCCGGGCTGCCGGAGGACGAGACGACGGCGCTGGCGCTGGCCGCGGGCGGGCTGGCCTCGTTCGGCGCGATCCGGGACTACGAGGAGGTCAAGAGCTGGGTGTCCAGGGCCATCGAACTCTGCGACCTGCTGGCCGCGCGGGGCAGGCCGGTCACCCATCCGCTGCTCAGGATGACGCCGCCGCTGATCATCATGATGGACGAGGGGGTGCCGCGCCTGGATCCCGTCCTGGAGATGTTCGAAGATCTGTTCGATTCTGACGATCGGTGGCTGCGCGCGATGGCCCGGCTCATGTACGGCCAGCTCAAGGTCAACCTCGGCCAGATCGACGGCGCCGAGGAGCAGTACGAGCTGGGGCTGGCCGAGTTCAGGGCCTGTGGCGACCGCTGGGGCACCTCCTTCGGGCTGACCTCGCTCGCCGAGGTCGTCTCCTGGCGCGGCGAGCACGAACGGGCCGCCGAGCTGTGCCGGGAGGCCCTGCGGCTGTCGGCCGAGTTCGACTTCAGCGGCTACGACCCGATGATCCACGTCCGGCTGGCCCGCCAGCTCTGGCTGATCGGCCGGTTCGACGAGGCGTCCGCGCTGATGGAGACCGCGGTCCGGCTCGCCGACCGGCTCGGCGACCCCGAGAGCCTCGGTTACCTGCACTACCTGCTCGCCGAGTTCGACCGGCTCCGCGGCGATCCGCGGACCGCGCTGGTCCGGCTCGCCCGGACGATGGAGCTGATCCTGCCGGTCGCGGGACCGCCTCAGTTCAAGGCGCTGACCATCGCGGGCCGGGCCCTGGCGCTCGGCCAGCTCGGCCGGTTCCCCGAGGCCGCCGTGGCCCAGGCGGAGGCGTTCGCGATGGCCGTGGAGTCCCGGGACAGGCCGGTGATCGCGACCGTCCTGGTCGCGCACGGGATGCTGCTGTGGAGGCGGGATCGCGACGCCGCGACCGCCGCCGTCCTCACCGGCGCGGCCGACACGCTGCGCGGCAGCCCCGACCGGTCGTTCCCCGAGGGCGCTGCCCTCACCGAGGAGCTCCGCGCCGAACTGGGCGACGCGACGCACGACGTCCGGTTCGTCGAGGGCCTGGCCATGGACCTGGCGGCCGTCACGGCTCTGGTCGAAGAAACGGGGTCACCCAGCCGGGTGTGACGGCCGCGGCGAGCCGCACGGCGTCGTCCTCGGCCAGGTCGAGGGCCGTGTAGGCGCCCTCGCCCGCCCCGACGGCCAAGGTCAGCGACGCCAGCCCCGACCGGCGCTGGAACAGGCTCTGCCGCATCTTCCAGCCGACCGCCGCCCGGTGCTCGACGATCTGCTGCCGCCGCACCAGCGAGCCGGACCGCACCGTCAGCAGGGCGCCGTCGGTGGCGTGGCCGAGCTGCCGGTACCGGTCGAGCGCCAGCGGGACGCAGCCGGCCGCCGTGATCAGCGCCAGGGCCAGCA
>NZ_BAAGZI010000341.1:0-6433 GCF_054778695.1 Actinocorallia lasiicapitis | reverse complement strand
CTGGTCGCCCGAGCTCGGCCAGGCCCTGCACGCGGGCCGGCTCGACCTGGTCATCTCCCACAGCGTCCCGCACTCCGACGCCCTCGACCGCGCCCCGCTGCGGCACGAACCGCTGGTCGCGCTGGTCGCCGCCGACCACGCCCTGGCCGACAGGGCCGCGATCTGTCTCGCCGAACTCTCCGGCGAGACCTTCTGCTTCCACGAGCGGCCGCTGGCCCCCGCCTACCACGACCTCGTGCTGTCGGCCCTGCCCCCCGGCTTCCGCGTATGGGAGCACCCCGTCCCCGGGCTGCGGCTCAACCCGCTGCTCCCCGACGGCACCGGCTTCACGCTGCTGTCCGCGTCCGCCGCGGCCCTGATGCCGACGACCCTGAAAGCGCTTCCGCTGCTCGACCCGCTCCCCACCGTCCCGGTCGAGCTCGTCTGGCACCCCGGTGCCCTCTCCCCCGAGACCCGCAGGCTCCTCGACACCGCCCGCACCCTCGCCGCCGAACGCTCCTGGATCTGAGCCCGCCGGGAACGACGCCCGGGAACGACGCCCGGGAACGACGAAGGCCCGGTCCGCACGGATGCGGACCGGGCCTCGTGTGGCGCTGCTGTCGTCAGCGGCGGACGCCTAGTGCGTCAGTTCCTTCGTGCCGGAGTCGAGCTCGTCATGGCCGTGGCCGTGAGCGGACTCCTCCACCGCGATGGTGTCCTTGTTCCACCACATGTTGAGGCGGGTCCGCAGGTGGCCCAGCGGACCGCGCGTCGGCTTCGCCGGGATGCCGTTGGCGTCCTTGGAAGCCAGCGGCGGCAGCGGCTCCTCCTTGGAGAGGAGCTTGGCCTTCTCCGACGGCGGGGCCGGCTTGTGGATCTCCTCGAACTTGCCGTCGGGCGACATCGTGATGACGCCCGACTCGTAGCCGTGGTCCATCGTCGCGGCGTCGCTGCGCTGGAGGCCCAGGCAGATCCGCTTGGTGATGATGAACGCCAGCACCGGGCCGACGAAGATCGCGACGCGGAAGAAGTAGGTCGTGCCGTACAGCGAGACCGAGAACTTGTCCGCGATGACGTCGTTGGCGCCGGCCAGCCAGAGCAGACCGTAGAAGGTCACGACCGCCATGCCGACACCGGTGCGGGTCGGCGCGTTGCGCGGGCGGTCGTTGACGTTGTGCCAGCGGTGGTCGCCGGTCACCCAGCGCTCGATCCACGGCCAGAGGCCGGCCCCGGTGAAGATGATGCCGAGCGGCACCAGCGCCGGGATGAGGACGTTGAGCGACAGGGTGTGGCCCGCGGCCGTGATCTCCCAGTTCGGCATCAGGCGCAGCGCGCCCTCCAGCAGACCCATGTAGAAGTCGGGCTGCGAACCGGCGGAGATGGCCGACGGGTCGTAGGGGCCGAACAGCCAGATCGGGTTGATCTGGGCGAAGGTCGCCAGCAGCGCGATCACCGCGAAGGTGAACAGGAAGTAGGCGCCGGTCTTGGCCATGAACACCGGGTAGAACGGGTAGCCCGTCACCTTGTGCTCGGTGCCGCCGGTGCCCGGCATCTGCGTGTGCTTCTGGTGCCACATGATCATCATGTGCGCCGTCACGAGACCCAGGATGATGCCCGGGATCAGCAGGATGTGCAGCGTGAACATGCGCGGGATGATCGCCTCGCCGGGGAACTCCCCGCCGAACAGGAACATGTAGACGTAGGTGCCGACCACGGGGATCGACTCCGCGACGCCCTGGGTGATCCGCAGACCGGTGCCGGACAGCAGGTCGTCGGGGAGCGAGTAGCCGAACAGGCCCTCGACCATGCCCAGGGTGAACAGGCCCAGGCCGATGAGCCAGTTGAGCTCACGCGGCTTGCGGTACGCGCCGGTGAAGAACACCCGGAGCATGTGGGCCATCAGCGACGCCATGAACAGGATGGCCGCCCAGTGGTGGATCTGCCGCATGAGCAGACCGCCGCGGACGTCGAAGCTGATGTCCAGGGTCGAGGCGTACGCCTCGGACATCTTCACGCCTTCGAGCGCCTTGTAGCTGCCGTGGTAGTGGACCTCGATCATGCTCGGCTTGAACCAGAGCGTGAGGAAGGTACCGGTCAGCAGCAGGATGATGAACGAGTAGAGCGCGATCTCGCCCAGCATGAACGACCAGTGGTCAGGGAAGACCTTCTTGACGTTGCGCTGGAAGAAGTTGGTCGATCCCAGCCGGTCGTCGATGAACCCGAGGGTTCCGTCGACGGCCTTGGGAAGTTCTGCTTCAGCAGCCATGATCAGCCACGCTCCCAGAAGCTCGGGCCGACGGGCTCGGGGAAGTCCGCGGTGGCGATGAGGTAACCCTCTTCGTCGACCGCGAGCGGCAGCTGCGGAAGCGGCCGGTGAGCCGGGCCGAAGATGACCTTCGCGCCGTCGGTGGCGTCGAAGGTGGACTGGTGGCACGGGCACAGGATGTGGTGCGTGGTCTGCTCGTACAGCGCCGCGGGGCAGCCGACGTGGGTGCAGACCTTCGAGTACGCGATGATCCCGTTGACCGTCCAGTTCATCCGCTCCGGCGACAGCTTGTACTGGTCCGGCGGGATGTTGATGAGGATCGTGGTGGCCTTCGCGATCTGCGTGAGCGCGTCGTGCTCCTCCTCGATGCCCTCGGGCAGCACGGTGATCATCGCACCGGGCGAGTTGAAGTCGGTCGCCTTCAGCGGAGCGTTCGTGCCGTCCACGAGCAGCCGGACGCCCGGCTTGCCCTCGGCCTTGGCCTTGGCGACGGCCTTCTCCCAGAAGGTGTGCCGGAGCCGCTTCTCGGGCAGCGGGCCGAGGTCGCGCAGCAGCACCAGCGGGGCCAGGCCCAGCGGGGCCGCGGCCAGCAGCAGCGTGCGGCGCAGCAGCGGACGCTTGGTCAGACCGCTGTCCAGCGCGCCCTGCTTGACCTCGCGAGCGAACTTCTCGCGGATCGAGTCGTCGGTCGGGAGCTCGTGCCGCTCCTGCTCGATCGGGGCGCTGGTCATGAGGCGGCGCACCCACAGGGTGACGCCGATCGCCATGGCCATGAACGACAGCGTCATCGTGCCGCCGAGCCACAGGTTGACCTCACGGGCGTCTTCGAGCCCGTGCATCCCCCCGTTGCGGCCGGAGAAGCCGATGAAGTAGACGATGAAGGCGACGCTGGCCGCGAACGCGATCAGGAAGATCAGAGCGATGATCCGCTCGGACTTCTTGGCCGCGGCCTCGTCCAGCTCGTAGCCGGGGACGATCTCGCCGGACGGCGTGTCGTCCTTGGCCAGCAGCGTGCCGGACTCGGCCGGAGCCGGGGTGCCGATCACGCGCTTCGGCGCGTTGCCCGAGTTCTCCTCGGGCGCGGTTTCGTTGGATTCGCTCATGACTTCTTCAGCTTCTTCGGCTTCTTGGCGGTGATCCACAGCGCTGCGACGACGAGGAGGCCGATACCGACGAGCCAGCCCGCCAGGCCCTCCGACACCGGGCCGAGACGGCCGAGGCCGTTGCCGCCCGGGTTGGGCTCGGACCGCGTGTGCGTGATGAACGCGATGATCGCGGCCTTGTCCTTCGGCGTGAGCGTCGTGTCGTTGAACACCGGCATCGCCTGCGGGCCGGTCAGCATGGCCTCGTAGATCTGCGTCGGGTGCGTCTCGAGCAGGTTCGGCGCGTACTTGCCGTAGGTGAGCGCTCCGCCTTCGCCCGCGAAGTTGTGGCACTGCGCGCAGTTGGTGCGGAACAGCTTGCCACCGAGGGCGAGGTCGTCACTGGCGGGGACGGCCGGGATGCCCGGTCCGCCGCCGAGCTCCTGGATGTACGCGGAGACGTCGTCGATGTTCTTGCGGTTGAGCTCGCCGTCGTGCTCGCCGCCCTCGAAGGCGAACGGAGTCACGACCTTCTTGCCCGGAATCTGGGCCGCTCCGGTCATCGCGGGCATACGGCCCGTCGAGATCTGGAAGTCGACCGATGCAGCACCGACGCCCAGAAGGCTCGGGGCGATGTCGTTGCCGTTGGCGTCCTTGGTGCCCTGGGCGTTCAGGCCGTGGCAGCTGGCGCAGTTCTGGTTGAACAGCTCGCGGCCGTTCGCCAGATCCTGGGCCTGTGCCTGGGTGCCGTTCGCCTCGGCCTGCTGCGCGGGAGAGAAGCCCGCGTAGAGCACGCCGATCGCTGCCAAGGCGGCCAACACAACGGCGTAGCCCGCCCAGGAGCGTCGGCGCCATGCGGTGAACCTAGTCACGGAATGTCCCCGTTATCGGATGAGGTAGATGGTCGCGAACAGGCCGATCCAGACCACGTCCACGAAGTGCCAGTAGTACGAAACGACGATCGCGCTCGTCGCCTGCTCATGAGTCCAGCGCTTCGCGGCGTACGTGCGTCCCAGAACGAACAGGAACGCGATCAGGCCTCCGGTCACGTGCATGCCGTGGAACCCGGTGGTCAGGTAGAAGACCGAGCCGTAAGCGTTCGAGGACAAGGTCGTACCGTGATGGATCAGCTCGCGGTACTCGATGAGCTGACCGATCACGAACCAGAGACCCATCAGGAACGAGATCACGTACCAGAAGCGCATCTTCTTGATGGCCTCGGGCCCGGAACCGCGCTCGACGGCGAACACGCCGAGCTGGCAGGTGACCGACGAGAGGACCAGGACCAACGTGTTGAACGCCGCGAACGGCAGGTTCAACTCGGCCTGGGGCCACTCCTCGCCGGCGCCCTGGGTCACCGACCTGATGGTGAAGTACATCGCGAACAACGCCGCGAAGAACATGAGCTCGGACGACAGCCAGACGATCGTCCCCACATTGACGAGGTTGGGACGATGTTCCCGACCGCCATGCGGTGCTGTCTGAATCGCGGATGCAGTTGCCACGGGCAGCATTATTGCGGCACCTGGCCACCACCCCGTGCAGGACCCCCCGTTAGAGGCGAACTGACCTCTCAGTTTGGGAACAATTCCGACATACGGGGCGTTCGCTTACCCCTGAGAGGGATGTCACACACCCTCTTGTGATCAATCTTCGAAGCGGTAATCTTGCGCGCATGAGCAGCAGCGACAGCGCCCCGGCCGCCACCACGGTCAAGGTCCTCGTCTACAGCGACGACGCGCACACCCGCGAGACGGTCCGGCTGGCACTCGGGCGCCGCCCCGCCGCCGACCTCCCCCTGGTCGAGTACGTCGAGGTCGCCACCCAGCCCGCGATCGTCCGGCTGCTGGACGCCGGCGGCATCGACCTGGCCATCCTGGACGGTGAGGCGCAGCCCGCCGGCGGCCTCGGCGTGATCCGCCAGGCCAAGGACGAGGTCTACGACGCCCCGCCGATGCTCGCGATCATCGCCCGCAAGGACGACCAGTGGCTGGCCAACTGGTCGCGCGCCGACGCCGTCGTCACCCAGCCGATCGACCCGATGGAGCTGGCCCGCGCCGCCGCGAGCCTGCTGCGCGAGCGGCTCCAGAGCCGCCTGCCCGTCCTCTGAACCACCCTCTTTGATCCACTCCTGGGAAGAGAAGACCCCGTGACCACCCGGACCTCCTGGCCCGCCCTGCTGAACGCCCTCCTCGACGGGGAGACCCTGACGTCGGAGGAGTCCGCCTGGGCGATGAACCAGATCATGTCCGGCGCCGCCACCGACGCGCAGATCGCCGGGTTCGCGATCGCGCTGCGCGCCAAGGGCGAGACGGTCTCGGAGGTCTCCGGCATCGCCGCGGGCATGGTGGCCAACGCCACCCCGATCACGGTCTCCGGCGAGCTGGTCGACCTGGTCGGCACCGGCGGGGACCGCGCCCACACCGTGAACTTCTCCACGATGGGCGCGATCGTCGCCGCCGCGGCCGGCGCCAGGACGGCCAAGCACGGCAACCGTGCGGCCTCCTCGGCCTGCGGCACGGCCGACGTGCTGGAAGAGCTCGGAGTCGTGATCGATCTGCCGCCCGCGCAGACGGTCAAGCTGATCGACGAGATCGGGATCGGCTTCCTGTTCGCGCCGATCTACCATCCGGCCACCCGCCACTCGATGGGTCCGCGCCGCGAGCTCGGCACCCCGACGGTCTTCAACTTCCTCGGCCCGCTGACCAACCCGACCCGTCCCGGCGCGCTGGCGGTCGGCGTGTTCCACGAACGGATGGCGCCGATCGTCGCGGGCGTGTTCGCCGAGCGCGGCAACTCTGCTCTGGTGTTCCGCGGCGACGACGGCCTCGACGAGCTGTCCACCACCGGGCCGTCCCAGGTGTGGGCGGTGCGCGGCGGCCAGGTCACCCGGACCGTCCTGGACCCGCTAGAGCTGGGCATCGCCCGCTCGACCCATGAGGACCTCAGGGGCGCCGACGCGGCCTTCAACGCCGGAGTGATCCGCAAGGTCCTCTCGGGCGAGCAGGGGCCCGTCCGCGACATGGTCCTGCTGAACGCCGCCGCCGCCCTGCTGGCCGCCGACGGCGCTCCCCCGGCCGACGCGCTCGTCCCGGCCCTTGCAGCC
>NZ_BAAGZI010000340.1:0-6531 GCF_054778695.1 Actinocorallia lasiicapitis | reverse complement strand
GACGCGTCGGCGAGCGCCGCCTCCACGCACCAGCGCCATCGGTCGGCGGCGTCCGGCAGGACGGCGGTGACGGAGGCGACGAGCGTGCCGTCGGGGCCGAACACCGCGCGGTAAGGACGCGCGGTGTCGGTGAACCCCGCCGCGGCCAGCCGTTCCAGCACGTCCAGGGCGCGGTGCGGCGGCGGCATCGGCGGGGTGAACCACTTGACGACCAGCCGATCGCCGACGATCACCGACCGATGGGTCTGGTCGTCCGGGATCACCCGCTCGGCGGGGTCGGCGAGCACGGGCAGGGGGGCGAGATCCCGCGCCGTGAAGGGCTTCGGGACCCCGTCCGGGGCCACCACATCTGTTGAATCCAAATTCAGTTCCGTAACAAAGAATAAACCTCATCAGGCCGGGAGAAGTCTTGTCGATGTTGAGGCTAGATGCAACACTCGGCGTCCATCCGCTGTCCCCCCGACCCGGAAGGTGGTGTCGACATGCTGCGCATGTCGGCCGCGACGCTCACCGCGGCTCTCGCCCTGTCCCTCGCCGCTTGTGGCGGCTCCTCCACTCCCGAAGGCTCCGCCGCGCCCGACCAGCTCAATCCGTCGGCCGACCTGAGCAAGCAGACGCTCACGGTCTCCAACTGGGACAAGTACATGCCGGAAGATCTGCCGGCGAAGTTCAAGGCGAAGGCGGGCCCGTCCGTCACGGTCACCAAGCACGCCACCAACGAGGAGATCGTCGCCAAGCTGACCGCCGGCGGCGACAGCGGCATCGACGTCGCCTTCGTGTCCGGCCAGTACGCCCAGGCGCTCGCCGAGCAGGGCCTGCTCGAACCGATCCACCCCGAGCTGATCCCGAACCTGAAGAACCTGTCGCCCGAGGCCACCCAGCTGGCCTACGACAAGGGCAACAAGTACTCGGTGCCCTACACCTGGGGCACCACGGGCCTGTGTTACCGGCGCGACCTCACCGGCTACGACCCGGACAGCTGGAACGACCTGCTGACCCCGAAGCCCGCCCTGAAGAAGAAGATCACCATGCTGGCGACCGAGCGCTGGCTGATGCTGCCCGCGCAGAAGTCGCTCGGCTTCTCCGCCAACACCCAGGACAAGGCCCAGCTCGACCAGGTCAAGGCGTCGCTGGTGAAGGCCAAGGAGAACCTGCTCGCCTTCGACGACACCACCTTCGGCGACCGGCTCAAGTCCGGTGAGTCCGCCCTCGCCGAGGCCTGGGACGGCTGGTGCCCGACCGACCAGAAAGACGTCAAGTTCGTCGTGCCCAAGGAGGGCAGCGACCTCTGGGTCGACACGATGGTGATCCTGAAGTCGTCGAAGAACAAGGAGGCCGCGCACGCCCTGATCGACTACATCCTCGACCCCGAGGTGCACAGCTGGGCCGTCGCGAACATCCTGTACAAGGTCCCGAACGCCGCCGCCATGGCGAAGGTCGACCCCGCGCTGCTCAAGAGCTACCCGCAGCTGGCGATGACCCCCGCCGAGCTGGTCAAGGGCGAGGGCCTGGTCGACCTCGGCGACGCGGGGCCCGACTACACCCGGATCGCCACCGAGGTCGCGGCCAAGTGATCTCCCGGGTCCGCAGGTTCAGGGCCGAGCCGCTGGTGCTGCTCGGCCCCGGCCTGGCCTACCTGCTGGTCTTCCTGGTCGTGCCGCTGGCCCTCGTGCTCGGCTACACGATCTTCAAGCGCGGGCGCTACGGCGGGATCGTCTACGAGACGACCGGCGAGAACTTCACCCGCGCGGCCGACCCGATCTACACCGACGTGCTGCTCCAGTCGGTGAAACTGGCGCTGATCACCACACTGATCGCGCTGGTGATCGGCTACCCGACGGCGTACGTGATCGCACGGCTGCCCGCGAAGTGGAAGGCGCTCGCGCTGGTCGCGGTCGTCCTGCCGTTCTGGACGAACTTCCTGATCCGCACCTACGCCTGGATCGTGCTGCTCAACTCCCAGGGCCTGGTCAACTCGGCGCTGACCGATCTGGGCGTCGTCGACCGGCCGCTGGAGCTGCTGTACACCGACGGCGCGATCGTCACGGGCCTGCTCTACGCGTATCTGCCGTTGATGATCCTGCCGCTGTACTCGGCGATCGAACGGCTCGACCCGCAGTTGCGCGAGGCGTCGGCGAACCTCGGGGCCGCGCCCGCCAGGACCTTCCTGTCGGTCACGCTCCCGCTGACCCTGCCGGGCGTGCTGACCGGCTGCGTGTTCGTGTTCGTGCCGTCGCTCGGCAACTTCGTCATCCCCGAGCTGCTCGGCGGCGGCAAGCAGATCATGGTCGGCAACCTGATCCGCGACCAGTTCCTCAAGGCACGCGACTGGCCGTTCGGCTCGGTGCTCGCGCTGAGCGTCGTCGCCGTGCTGATCGTGCTGCTGACGGTGCAGGCGTGGGCCGCGCGCCGCTTCTCGGGGGAGGGCGACCATGCGTGAGGGTCGTTGGATGTACGGGCCGTTCTGGCTGACGTACCTGTTCCTGTACGCGCCGATCGCGGTGCTCGTGGCCATGTCGTTCAACGCCGCCGACACGCCCTACTCGGGGGGCGGTTTCAGCACGTCCTGGTACGGCGAGCTGGCACGCGACCAGGCGATCCGCGAGGGCCTGGTCAACACGCTGATCGTCGCGTCCGGCGCGACGGCCCTGTCGACCGTGCTCGGCACGCTGCTGGCCGTCGGGCTGGCCAGGCACACCAGGTCGCGGCTGCTGACCGCGCTGGCCACGCTGCCCGCGATCCTGCCCGATCTGGTCCTGGCCATCGGGCTGCTCGCCTTCTACACCCTCGTCCAGGCGAGCCTCGGGCTGCACTCGGTCCTGCTGGCCCACACCGTGTTCGGGATGGCGTTCGTCGCGACCGTGGTGCGGACCCGGCTGTCGCACGCCGACACCTCGCTGGAGGAGGCCTCCCGCGATCTGGGCGCCGGCCCGGTGACGACCTTCCTGCGGATCACGCTGCCGGGGCTGATGCCGGGGATCGTCGCCGGTGCGCTGCTGGCGTTCACCCTGTCCGTCGACGAGTTCGTGATCGCGTTCTTCACCGCCGGGCCGAAGGATCCGACGCTGCCGATCGTCATCTACTCGATGGTCCGCTTCGGCGTCACACCCGAGATCAACGCCCTGGCCACCGTGCTGCTGGCGGTCAGTTTCACGGTCGTGATCCTCGCCCAGCGCCTCACCCGGCTCACCGACTCCCTCCGCTGAACACTCTCTCCGTTAGGAACCGCATGACCCTGCTGAGCGTGCAGGGCGTCACCCGCCGCTTCGGCGACGTGACCGCCCTCGACGACGTCACCCTCGACATCGCCCAGGGCGAGTTCTTCGCCCTGCTCGGACCGTCGGGCTGCGGCAAGACCACCCTGCTGCGGATCCTCGCCGGCTTCGACCGCCCGGACGAGGGCGCCGTCACCCTCGACGGCGCCGACCTGCTCGCGTTCCCGCCGCACCGCCGCCCGGTCAACCTGATGTTCCAGTCCTACGCGCTCTTCCCGCACCTGACGGTCGAGAAGAACATCGCCTACGGGCTGGAGCGGGAGAAGCTGCCCAAGGCGGAGGTGCGCGAGCGGGTCGCGGACGCCCTGGAGACGATCGGCCTGACGGCCACCGCGCGCCGCCGCCCGCACCAGCTCTCCGGCGGCCAGCAGCAGCGCGTCGCCCTGGCCCGCGCGATCGTCAAACGCCCCCGCCTGCTGCTGCTCGACGAGCCGCTGTCGGCCCTGGACAAGCAGGTGCGCGCCGAGATGCAGCTGGAGCTGAAGCGGCTCCAGCACGAGGTCGGCATCACCTTCGTCGTGGTCACCCACGACCAGGAGGAGGCGCTGTCCCTGGCCGACCGGGTCGCGGTGTTCAACGCGGGCCGGGTCGAGCAGGTCGACGCGCCCGTCCCGCTCTACCAGCGGCCCCGCACCCGGTTCGTCGCCGGTTTCGTCGGCGCCAACAACCTCTTCGACGGCGTTGTCGGGGAACGGGGTTTCGAGGTCGACGGCCTGGGCGTCCTGCCGTGCCCGCCGCCGGGCGACCTCGCCCCCGGCGCCAAGGCGATCCTCGCGGTCCGTCCGGAGCGCATCGCCCTCGACCCGGACGGCCCGCTCGCCGGCACGGTCCTGGACACGAGTTTCTTCGGCGGCGCCTCCCGGATGACGATCGAGGTCCCCGCGGTCGTCCGCCCCGTCGAGGCCGTCACCTCGGGCACGGTCGCGGACGCCCCCGGCACCCCGGTCCGTTTCGGCTGGTCCGCCGAGGACGCCGTCGTCGTCCCGGCGGGCTAGCCGAGATAGGGGGCCAGGGCGCTCGCCAGCGCCGGTGTCCGCAGGTAGTGGACGGCTGAGTGCGGGTCGAAGCGGTGGATCGAGATCTGGTGGTCGTGGGAGACGCCGTCGAAGAACTCGGTGAAGCGTTCGGCCGGGTGGGAGACGGGGTCGCCGACGTCCGCGATGTTGATCCAGTCCCCGACGCCCGGCGGCTTGGTCCCGCGCGCGCCGGGGGAGGGGAGCAGCCGGTGGAACACCACATGCGGCACTGAGAGCGGGCTGCCGAGGGTGATCAGCCGCTGTACGCGCAGGTCGGGCCGTCGGTGCAGGGTCTCATAAGCGACGACGCTGCCCAGCGAGTGGGCGATGAGCACCCGGGGCCGGTGCCGCTCCAGCACCGCTTCCAGCCGTGACCAGCACCGTGCGCGCCGGTCGGCGTGCTGGGGCGAGAAGTAGGTGGCCAGTTCCCGGCTGAGCAGGGCGATGAGCAGGGTGGCCGCCGAGCCGTGCTCGCGGGTGAGCCACTCGGCCTGCCGCTTCACCAGATGACGGCTCCACGCGGCCTGCGCGGTCGAGGCGTCCGCCCCGGCGAGGTGGCCGACCCAGCCGGAGAAGATCCGCTGCGCGTCGGGCTCGAGGGTCTCGGGGGAGTCCGCGCCCATCGGCACACCTCTGGCCAGGCAGTCCGCGTAGTAGGCGACGGGCAGCTCCGCCGGCGGCGGTACGGCGGGGTCGAGCCCGCCGAGCCCGCCCGCCACCGACTCCAGCCACTTGCGGCCGAGCTCCCCGGCCGCGTCCTCGGCGTGTTTCGTGTAGTAGCGGTAGTTCCAGATTCCATGGACGCCGGCAACGAACAAGGTCACCTCGCCTTTTCCGTGATCGCCTTTTAACGGTCGGTTCTCCGCTGAATTCGCTGCCGACCGAAATGGCCCTACCGTCTCAGTGGTCACTGTAGAATAATGCGTCCATGCGAAGCGAGGGCATGTCCGGTCCGCAGCAGGGCGGGGAGTTCTTCTTCATCAGCTACTCGCCCGCCGACGAAGCCTGGGCCACCTGGATGGCCTGGGAGCTCGAAGCCGCAGGTCACCGCACGCTGCTTCAGGTCTGGGATTTCGTTCCCGGCACCAATTTCATCGATTTCATGGATCGCGCGGTCCGCGAGGCCACCGTGATGATCGCGATCCTCTCCGACACTTATCTGCGCTCCCGTTACGGCCGCACGGAATGGCAGGCGGCGCTCCGTTCGGACGTGGGAAACCGGCTCATACCCGTTCGTATCGAAGAATGCCGCCTTGACGGGCTGCTCGCCTCCATCACCTATGTGGACCTGGTCGGCATCCGCGACGGCGAACTGGCGAGGAACATGCTGATCCAGCGGATCAACGCCGCGCTCACCGGCCGCGCGAAACCGGCGCAGCGGCAGCTCTACCCGCACGACTTCCCCGCGCCCCCGTTCCCCGCGCTGCGGGAGGAGGCACCGGAGCCGGTCAGGCACCGGCAGCAGGTGCGCCCCGACTACCCGGGGGTGGCGGCGGAGTCCGAGGACACGGGCCCCGACCCGCGGTCGGAACTGGTCGTCCTGCATCTGCCGGGGCCCGGGTTCGGCGGCCCGGGCGTCCCGCTGCCCGCCGAACTCCAGGCGACGATCATGAGCGATCTGGAGGCGCTCCGGGCGTCGCACGGGGTGCCGCGGCCCGATCTCGTCGTGATCGACGGCGGCCTCACCGCCACCGGCAGCCGCCGCGAGGCAGACATCTGCTCGACCTTCCTGCAGGGGCTCAGAGAGCTGCTGCGGCTCGAACCCCAGCGGTTCGTGATCGTCCCGGGGGAGCGGGACGTCAGCCGCGCGGCCTGCCGGGCGTACTTCAACAACTGCGAGGCCGACGACGTCGCGCCGCAGCCGCCGTACTGGCAGAAGTGGCGCTACTTCGAGAAGGTCTTCAAGGGGTTCTACCAGGGGCTCGACTCCATCGGGTTCGAGGCGTCCCAGCCGTGGTCGCTGTTCGTCCTGCCGGAGCTGCGGGTGGTCGTCGCGGGCCTCAACTCGACGATGGCGATCAGCCACCGCGCGGAGGACCGCGACGGCAGGCTCGGGGCCGAGCAGACCGCGTGGTTCGCCGAGCAGCTCCGCAAGTACCAGGACGAGGGCTGGCTGCGGCTCGGCGTCATGAGCCACGAGCCGGGCGCCGACGCGGCGACCGGACTGGCGGACGCGGCGGCCTTCGCCGATCTCGTCGGCCCCCGGCTGCATCTGCTCTTCCACGGCGGCGCGACCGGCG